>JAYFQW010000003.1 GCA_034926675.1 Clostridia bacterium
CTGGCTCAGGATCTGGTACTTCGTGAAGCTCATCATCTCCACTGCGATGTCGACGTCACGGATGCGGCTCTCGGCCGCCGTCAGGTTCTCACTCGATGTGGCCAGGTTGGCAATGGTGTGATCAAGCCTGTTCTGGATCGCACCAAGCTTCGAGCGCTCGCCCGACACCGTGTTGATCGCACTGTTGATCGTCGTAATTGCGGAGTTGGCATTGGTCTGCGACGATACGTCGATGCCCTGATTCATGAGATCAACGGTCCAGGCATCGTTGAGAGCCACTGCCACAGTGCCCTGCTCAAACGTAACGCCATTCTCTGTGTCGCCGCCTGAGACCCCGACGGTTTGGCCCAAATCGGTTGACAGAACATTCCCGGCGGTGTCAAGCCAGTCAAGCCTCGCGATTTCGGCGCCTGCAGTGGCATCGGTTATGGTGACTCTCACCTGCACTGCGTTCACTTCGGTTCCCGCTGTGTTCACCGTGCCGAAGAGCCTGAGCTTGTCGCCGCCAACCTGCAGACCACCTGCATAGTTGGCCCCGAGATTCCTGTTCTGGTGCACTCCCAGGGCCTTCGCGCTCATGTCGCTCACGTCAACTGTCAGGCTCTGCCCCGCGTTCGCGCCGATGTGGACGGTCTTGCCCTCGAAATTGCCAGCCAGCAGATTCTGAGTGTTGAACTCGGTGGTGCCAGCTATTCGGTTCAGTTCCACCGCAAGGGCGTCGACTTCCTTCTGGATCTCGCCCCTGTCAGCGTTCGTCACAGTGTCGGATGCGGACTGCACAGCCAGCTCTCTCATCCTCTGAAGGATTGAATGGGTCTCACCTAGAGCTCCCTCAGCCGTCTGAAGAAGGGATATCCCGTCCTGGGCGTTTCGCGATGCCTGGTTCAGCCCCTTGATCTGGCCCCTCATCTTCTCCGAGATGGACAGCCCAGCCGCATCGTCGGCTGCGCGTCCAATTCTCAACCCGCTCGACAGCTTCTCCAAGGTCTTGTTCTGGCCGTCATCATTGGTGACCAGGTTCTTCCACGCGTTCAGCGCGGAGAGGTTGTGGTTAATTCTCATCTAAGTCATACCTCCTTGTCATTTCGCGACCCGCATCCATGCAGGCCAGCATGTTGGTCTTCTTCCGCAGCGCCCCACAGGGCGGTCGTCGCCGCATCCTGTCTCGGCTCAACGCCTCCCTGCGATACTCACTTCTGATCCCATTATCGGCATGTCACCGAGGAGGTTTAGCCTACCTGAGCAGCTGCAGCACCGCCTGGGGCTTCTGGTTCGCCTGCGCGAGCATCGCGGTGGAAGCCTGGCTTAGGATCTGGTACTTCGTGAAGCTCATCATCTCCACTGCAATGTCCACATCGCGGATGCGCGACTCTGCGGCCGTCAGGTTCTCACTCGACGTCGCCAAGTTCGCAATGGTATGGTCGAGCCTGTTCTGGATCGCGCCGAGCTTGGAACGTTCGCTCGACACATACGTAATCGCAGTGTTGATCTGAGTGATGGCGGTGTTCGCATTGCCCTGGGTTCTTACATCAATCCCGCCGCCAGTGTTGGAGATCGCGATGCCGTTGAACGCAGCCCCAGCCGTGCCTCCGGCGAATGTGAAGTCGACTCCAAAGCGGGTCACCGTACCAGTGCCGGTGTTGGCGATATCCACATCGCCGGTGGCTGCCTCAGCGCCGGAAGCGTCGCGCTCACTGAATCTTATCTGCAGGTCTCCGGCTCCCACGTCGACCACGGACACATTGAGAGCCACAGTTGCCGCGTTCCACCCCGTGGCCTTGCCTTTCATCGAAAGAGTGCCCGCACCTCCGGTCCTGACTGCTGACTGGTTGTCGAAGGTGGTTCCAGCAGCCACGTTGATCTCTACTGCAGTGGAACGCATGTCGGAAATAGTCACCTTGAGGTTCTGCGTTGCGTTCGCGCCGATGTGGATGGTCTTGTCGGCGAACCCGCCGGTGAGAAGAGATTGGGTGTTGAACTCGGTGGTGTTGCCGATCCTCGTAATCTCTGAGGAGAGCGCATCCATCTCCTTCTGGATCTGATAGCGGTCCTCGCCGGTCACCGTATCGGACGCGGATTGCACTGCGAGTTCTCTCATCCTCTGCAGGATCGAGTGAGTCTCTGAGAGCGCGCCCTCAGCCGTCTGCAGGAGCGAGATCCCGTCCTGGGCGTTTCGGGATGCCTGGTTCAGCCCCTTGATCTGTCCCCTCATCTTCTCCGAGATCGATAGTCCGGCTGCGTCATCAGCCGCCCTGCCGATCCGAAGACCGCTCGACAGCTTCTCCAAGGTCTTGTTCTGCCCATCGTCATTGGTGACCAGGTTCTTCCACGCGTTCAGCGCGGATAGGTTGTGGTTGATCCTCATTCTGTTTACCTCCTTGTCGTTTCGCGACCCGCATCCTTGCAGATCAGCATTTTGATCTCGTCAGAGCGTCCCTTGAGGTCGTCGTTGCCGCATCCCGTCTCGGTCCAACACCTCCCCTGCAGGACTATCTTCTGATCACATTATCGGCATATGTTCGTCCACATTTAGGGGCAAGAACTTGCCCTAGGGCATGTGCCCGAAGGCAGCCGCAACGCACGAAAACACGTGAACCAGATCAAGAAGGGGCGACCGCGCCGCCCCAGTTCTGGTTCACGCCATTGCCGGTCAGATTACCTGAGCAGCTGAAGCACCGCCTGTGGCTTCTGGTTCGCCTGCGCGAGCATAGCCGTGGAAGCCTGGCTCAGGATCTGATACTTGGTGAAGCTCATCATCTCGACTGCAATGTCCACATCGCGGATTCGCGACTCGGCAGCCGTCAGGTTCTCACTCGATGTGGCCAGGTTGGCGATAGTATGGTCAAGCCTGTTCTGGATAGCGCCAAGCTTGGAGCGCTCGCCTGAGACTGTATTGATGGCATCGTTGATCTTGGTAATCGCAGCGTTCGCGGAGGATTGGGTAGACACGTCGACGCCGCCTTTTAGGTCGACCATGATCGTGTCGCCATCCTTCAGCGTGCCTGTATCTGCCGCCCCGAAGGTGAGGCCTGCATGTGCGACAGTAGCAGTTACAGCTGTCGAAGCTGATGCAGCGCCAACGTCCGTGCCATCCGCCTTGAGCAGCTGAACCGTGAAGTTTCCTGCAGCGACAACGACCTTCGCCGTTGCTGCTCCCTCGAATCCCGTGTAATCTGGAGTCCCGTACACGGCCAGCTTGCCTTCGAACACATTCTTGTGCGATGCATCTGCGCCGAACACCCAGTCCACCGAAAGCGCCTTCGCGTCCATGTTTCCGATGTTCACCTTCAGGCTCTGGTCAGCGTTTGCGCCAATGTGGACGGTCTTGTTCGTGAAGTTGCCCTCAAGCAGTTTCTGAGTGTTGAACTCAGTGTCGGTGGAGATCCTGTCGGCCTCATTCCTAAGTGCATTGACCTCCTTCTGGATCTCTGCACGATCGGAGTCAGTCACAGTGTCTGAAGCCGACTGCACCGCAAGTTCTCTCATCCTCTGCAGGATCGAATGGGTCTCTCCCAGCGCGCCCTCAGCGGTCTGCAGGAGCGAGATTCCGTCCTGTGCGTTCCTCGACGCCTGATTCAAGCCCTTGATCTGGCCGCGCATCTTTTCTGAGATGGACAGCCCCGCTGCGTCGTCGGCTGCCCGCCCTATCCTAACGCCGCTCGACAGCTTCTCTAAAGTCTTGTTCTGCCCATCATCATTCGTCACAAGGTTCTTCCATGCATTCAAAGCAGAAAGGTTATGGTTGATTCTCATTACGGGTCCTACCTCCTTGTCAAATTCTGTAGATCATCCACGTCCATGTGGAAGTCCGCTGTTATATTCTGTTTCACCCCCTATCAAGACGAGGAGGAGGCTTACGCCTCCATCCTTCCACTCCCATGTGTGTCATCGATGCAACCGCATCGAAGGCTCATTCCCCCGCAACTTGATCGTGCTTCCCACAGCCAACAACCCCATGCCTCGTCGAGTACTCCGTGCCCCTGAGCACCACCTGCTCTCCTTGGCGCCTGCTCCGAGATATGACGATCGGCGCCGCGAGGTTCGCGGTTACGCTCACCGAACCGTCTGCCTTGCCCTCATGCCCCCTGACGCTCACCACTGCAAGCACGAGCGCATCCTCGGGGCATTTCACTCCGATCTCCGCCAGGCTCTCATCTGGGATGTCCGGCTCGTAGCCTGCGAAGACGAGAAATGGATCGATCACCAAGAGGGCAAGTTCGGGATTGTCGGCGGAGTGCAGCCACATGAGGTTGGCGCCGCCTGAATGGTTCAACACGAAGAAGCTCCGCGTCTCCTCGAACGCAGGCAGTCCACGGGGAAAAGTGATGATGCTATCCTCATCAATAGATAGCATCCCAAACCTGCTGCTGTTGACCTCCATGCTCATCCCTCCAGGCGCACTCAGTCTCTCAGAACCTCTGTTACCAACACCGTCTGATTCTCCGCCGCTGCCAGCACGATCTCCCGCATCTGGAGCGCCTCTGATCCGTCCGCCTCGTAGAATACTCGCACCGTGGGCCGTGTAGTGAGCCCTTTGTAGACTCGCGTCACTACGCCCTTCTCGCCGCCGTTAAGCTTCACCATAGTGCCAACCGGATATGGGGCCACGTACTGCATGACGCCCATTACAGTTGTGCGGTCGAACTCGAACCCCGCGGTGCTCGTTACGTAGTCGAAGGCCTCCTGTCGGCTCAGCCGCTCACCCATTGGGTTTCCCTCTGATATGATGCTGCAGTATGTATCGGCAACCGACACGATTCTCGCTAGTGGGTCGATGTCATTCCCAGCAATTCCTCTCGGAAACCCGCTCCCATCGTGCCTCTCGTGGTGCTGAAACACAATCGCCCTGCTGTAAGCGGAGAACCTCGCGTCCTGCCTGAGAACCCTCAGTGAGTAGTCCGGATGTTTCTCCTGCTCCTCCGCGAATACCATGCCAACATCGCACAGCAGAGCCCCGAGCCCCACATCCACGACACGCTTGGGAAGCCCCGCCTTCTCGGTCACGAACATCGCGAGGGCCGCAGCGTTGATCGGGTTCAGATACGGGCAATCCTCCACCCTGGCAACCGGAGTGATCTCCACAGTGCCCTGCCCCGCCGAAGCCAGCCCTTCCTCTATGCTGTGCACCAGGCCCAGGAGGTCGTCGAAAGGAAGCGAGGTCTTCTCCACGGCGCCGGCAGCACGCAGGTTCTCGTGGAGTGCCCTCAGTATCTCCCTGCCCTGAGTTATCACCGCCCGCGGCACCGATTCCACCACGCTCAAGTCGTCGACGCGCGGATCCTCTATGGCCACCTCGGCCACTCCGAATTCGGCGAGACGGGTTACGAGCACATCGGTGAGCGCCGTTCCCGCCTGTACCCGAATCACCCCTGCTTCGTTGTAGATATGCTCGGCGAGCCTCATCCCCGGCTTCGCATGCTCCACTCCGACCTTTCTCATTGCACTGCAGCTTCCTTCCAATTAGGAACACGTTTGTAGAAGAACGATGAAACAGCGGAAAGCCCGATATCTCGGGCGTTCAGGATCGTCTCGGTCCCGCCCACGAACAGCACACCGTTATCCTTGAGGCTTGCCTGGAATTTGCGGTACAGCTCCTGCTTCGCAGGCTCAGTGAAGTAGATCACGACGTTCCTGCATAGTATCAAGTCGAACCCTCGGTCGAACCTGTCGGCCAAGAGGTTGTGCATCTTGAACTGCACCTTCGACTTGATCTGCGATGAAAGCACGTAGTTGTCTCCGGACACTGTGAAGTACTTGGCCTGCCGGACAGACGAAACATTCCGAACATCAGCCGACCCATACACTCCAGCCACAGCCTTCGACATTATCCCGGTGTCCAGGTCTGTCGCAAGCAACCTGTGATAGCCTTTCGGCGCCACAGAGTCCAGTATCATCGCTACGGAGTAGATTTCTGCTCCATTTGAGCAACCCGCACTCCAAACAGATAGATTCGGCGATTGCTGCAAAAGCATGGGGATGATCTTCTGCTCAAGCTCCGCGAATTTCTCGGGGTTCCGGAAGAACTCCGATACATTGATGGTTATATAATCAGTGAACTTGTCGAGCTCGCGCTTGTCTCTCTCGATCAACTGTCCGTAGGCCGTGAATGACGACGCGCCTGCCCGGTCCATCAGCCCGGCGATTCTCCGCTGCATCTGCTGGGCCTTGTATAGGCCCAGGTCGATGCCTGTGAGGGCCACAACCTTCCTGCGGAACACCTCATAGTCCGCAGGATCCACTGCAATCTCTGCTGCAATACTCATCGGCAAATACCTCGCAGCTACAATGATAGAACAGCGTCTACTATCTCATCGGCGATCTTTGGAAGTGGGACTATCCGATCCGCGTCTCCTCTTTCAACTACCGATCTGGGCATTCCATATACAACACAGGTTGATTCGTGTTCGATTACGGTCTTGCCGCCGAGCCTCTTGACCCTTGCCGCGGCATCGGCGCCGTCGGAGCCCATACCGGTCATGATCACCCCGACCGTCTTGTTTCGGAACAGGTCAACAGCTGAGTTCATAGTCATGTCCACTGCCGGGCGCACTCCATGCATAGGAGGGCTGGAATCGAGGGCCACTGTTCCATCGGGCTTCACTAGCATGTGATATCCGCCCGGAGCGACTAAGGCCTCGCCTTCAGTTATGAGCTCCCCGCCCTGCGCCTCGGCAACCTTGATTCGAGATGTGTCGTTAAGCCGATCCGCCAGGGACTTCGTGAACCCGGCCGGCATGTGCTGGATTACAAGAACTCCCGCAGGCAAATTCGGCGGGAGGAAGGGCACTACCTGAGTGAGCGCCCTAGGCCCACCAGTGGATGTGCCTATCACCACCACGGCTCTGGCCTTAGCCCCTCGTGGCCTTGCCTCTTTGGCCGCAACCGTCGCCCCCGGACGCAGGGCAGTCGCCTCGCTCGTCGCTGTCGACTTCGGCCCGTTGGCAGACCCAGCCGGCCCAACCAGCCCAGCCCGTCCAGGGCCTCCCGATCCTCCCTGGGCCCCCACCGGCGTTCGCATCTCTCGCACTAGCGCCCGCACCCTGCTGCGAGACACGCCCGCCGCTGCCCTGACCTTCGCAAGCAGCTCATCCCGGACCTTTTCAATATCGAGAGATATTGCGCCCGATGGCTTGGGCACGAAGTCCACTGCACCGAGAGACAGGGACCGTATGGTGACCTCCGCGCCTGCCTGCGTCAGCGATGAGAGCATCACGACTGGAATTCCCAGTTCCCCCGCGAGCACTGGGAGAGCCGACAGCCCGTCCATGACAGGCATCTCCACGTCTAGAGTGATCACATCCGGGCGCACGGTCCTCGCCTTTGCGATGGCATCAGCCCCATCTCGCGCTGTTCCAGCCACCGAGATCTCTGGGTCGGAGGAAAGCATCTCCGATATGATCTTGCGCATAAAGGCGGAGTCATCCGCAACGAGCACAGATATCTGACCCATCAGCCAACCAGCTTCTTCACGGAGGACAGGACCTTATCAGGCTCGAACGGCTTGAGCACGAAGTCCTTCGCCCCCGATTTAATCGATTGAATCACCATGGCCTGCTGCCCCATGGCCGACACCATCACTATCTTGGCGCCAGGATCGGCTTCACGGATCTCCTTGAGTGCAGTGAGCCCGTCCATGACCGGCATGGTGATATCCATTAACACCACGTCTGGCTTATGCTCCCTGTATTTCTCCAATGCATCGAGTCCGTTCTCCGCCTCCAGCACATCGTACCCATTCTGGCTGAGCAGTTTTGCACACCTCATGCGCATGAAGGCAGCGTCATCAACAACCATCACAGTGGACACCAGCTCACACCCCCAAGTGATCCTAGAGCTCGCGTTCGGTCATCCCGGGCAGACGCACATACACCTTCCTTGCGCCCACATGGAACCGCATCGTCCGTCCGTTGCTTCCTCCGACATCGGCTGCTACAATTGGCACTCCCGCCTCCAGCAGCGCCGCCCTCACAGCCTCCGCGTTTCGGGCGCCGATGTCGAGCCCGGCGCCTTGCCCGGGCACATCGAACATCCTGGCGCCTCCGGCGATCTTCGCTTGAAGCCTGCCACGGGAACCGCCTCTACGAACCGTCTCCCCCACGAGCCTTCCTACGCCCAAGTCTGCGTACCTCGCTACCTCGTTCTCACCGGATCCCAGTGAGCTCGTTGGCAGCACCACATGGGCCATGCCGCCGATCCTGGTCTCCGGATCCTGAATGACGACCCCGACGCAGGACCCGAGGCCGTAGGCGACAAGCACCGAATCGAAGTCCGCGGTAACGTGCAGTCCGCCCATGCCAATCGACACGACTCCGTCTACGCCCGCATTTTCCTGAGAATCTCCGACAATCGGCTCCTGTGCCTGAACCTGCGCGAGCCTCTTGGTCGGCGCCGCTGCCATGGCCTGTCCGGCCCGGGCTAACTCTGCGGATGCGAGCTTGAGAAGGGCTATTACATTGTCGCTATTCTGCATTTCGCTCCTCCACGACTCTCCTCACGAGGCTCGGAACGTCCACAATAAGCGCCACACGACCGTCTCCGAGAATTGTGACGCCCGATACCCCGGAGATGCTGCCGATATACGAGCCGAGGCTCTTGATGACAATCTCCATTTCCCCGGCCAAGGAGTCAACTACCAGACCCACCTGTCCTTCATGTGATGAGGTTATGACAACGAAGATGCGCCTTGTCCGGTCTTCCGATGCCTCGCGCACTGAGAACACATCGGAAAGCCACACCAGCGGTATGATCTCGCCCCTGAGCAGGATCGCCTCACGCCCGCGAACACTCTGGATATCTCCTAGCTCAACTCTCCTGATCTCAACCACAGACGCAAGCGGCACCGCATACATCCTGTTGACCAGGGCCACCAGAAGCGCACGGATGATGGCCAAGGTCAGTGGAAGCTTCACTGTGAACGTGGCGCCCTTACCCGGCACGCTATCTATGCTTACGCTGCCGTTCAACCTCTCGATGTTCTTCCTGACGATGTCCATTCCCACGCCCCGGCCCGAAACCTCGTCCACAACCTCAGCAGTTGACAGGCCCGGTGCGAATATCAGGTTCATTGCGTCCTTTGTTGATAGCCGGGCCGCGGCTTCCTCGCTGATCTGGCCCTTCCTAACTGCGGACGCCTTAACCGCCTCTGTATCGATTCCTTGGCCATCGTCTGACACCTGGATCACTATGTAGTTCTCCTGGTGGAACGCTGAGAGCTTCACAGTGCCGCGCTGCGGTTTTCCGGCTGCAATACGCTCTGCCGGAGTCTCAATGCCGTGGCCGATGGCATTCCTTAGCAAGTGGATTATGGGATCGCCTATCTCCTCCGAGACAGAACGATCTAGCTCAGTATCTTCGCCTTCCACGATGAAGTCGACTTCCTTGCCATGCTTCTGGGCGAGATCCCGAACCATTCGCGGAAATCGTTTGAAAACGTTGTCGATTGGCAGCATCCTCGCCTTATTGATTGCCTCCTGAAGCTCCGTTGTGAGCCGCCCTATGTGAGTGGAGGTGCGGTTCAACTCTGATACGAGTTCGTCTCCTCCGTGCTTTTCTGCAAGCTTGCTTTCGAGCTGCGCAAGGTGGGTGCGATCTATCACCATCTCAGCCACGAGGTTGGAGAGCGTGTCGAGCCGCGCCACATCCACCCTCACCGTCGTGGATTTCGAAGCGGCGCCTGCTCCCAATGCCTTTCCCGTGCTCTGATGGGCAGTCGTGGCTTGTTTTTCCACCGGCGTTGCCGGGAAAGCAGCAGCTGCAGCCTCCGCTATCGTTGCGCCCATCTCAAGCTGCGACCCATTCGAGACGGTCACCGTCTCCACATCGCTGATGCTCTTTGCAGCCTCAACCAGCTCTGCGGTGGATTCCTCATGCCACTCCACCATCACTACGATGGCGCCCATGTCCACGCCGGCCTCAACGCGGTCCATAGCTGGATCAGTCCAGAGCACCCGCGCCAATGAGGACAGCCTGTCGACCACCTGGTATGCCCTGACCGAAGGCATCGGGCAGTTCGCAGTGAAGGAAACATCAAGCCGCGCAGCACCAGCCATGGCATCGGCCACACCTTCCGCCGCCTTCTCGCATTCTGCAGCAGTCGATGCGCACTTGGCGCCATCGGCTCCAGGTGTCATGCCCTCAGAATTGGCTGAGCGACCGCCCTCAGCGCACGCCACAAGATCCAGCAAGCGGCCGATCAGGCCAGATACATCAGCCCCACTATCCTGCCCTGAGGAGATCTCGCGGTTCAGTACTCTTAGGATATCGAGGCATTCGAACATCGTATCCATCATCATCGGGGTCACGGCCATCTGCGCCTTACGGACTCCGTCCAGTACGCTTTCCATGGCATGGGTCAGCTCCGCCATCTTCTCATGCCCCAGCGTCGCCGATGAGCCTTTCAGTGTGTGGGCAGCTCTGAATAGATCACCGATTACCGTCTCATCATGCCGACCCTGCTCTAACGCTAGGAGGCCATCTTCAAGCATCTGAAGTTGTTCATCTGCTTCAATTAGGAACACCTTAATGTCATCAGCCGTCATGCCCGGAAACTGAATCATTTGTCCGATGCCCCCTATAGAGCCTCAGCCACGGCCTCACCTATCGACTCCTGCTCACGCCTTGAGAGCACGAAGTCCAGATCCAAGAGGACCACCAGCTTCTCCCCGAGCTTCGCAATCCCTCGCAAGTACTTCGAGTCCACACTCGCAAGGACCCGCGACGGAGGTTCAACCACATCTGCGGAGATCCTGAGCACCTGCGACACTGCATCCACTATCATGCCGATGGATGTTTCACCCATCCGCACTACTACAATGCGCGTCGACTTGGTGTGCTCCACCCCGGGAAGGCCGAACCTCATCCGAAGGTCGATGACTGGTATGACCCACCCGCGCAGGTTGATCACCCCCACCACCGACTCAGGAGCGTGCGGAATCTGGGTGATCTCCTGCATTCTGTTGATGTCCTGCACCCTCGAAATGTCCACTCCATACGATTCCCCGCCAAGCTCGAACACTACCAGCTGCATCTCATCGCCGGATATCGCCTGATCCATTGCGCCATCCCCCCTACCTGAGATACTGGAGCAGTCCACTCTGAACTGATTTGCTTGCTGCTGCGAGTGCTGCGTGATACACGATCTCCTGCTCGGATAGGCGCATCACCGCTTCGGTGAAGTCGACCCCCTCTGTCTTGCTGAGGAGTTCCGTAAGGGAGACCTTGTCGCTATCCAGCCTGTTGATTACGAGCTCGAGCCGGTTTCCCTTTCCTCCCAATTCGGCCCGGAATCTCAGCACCTTGTCCATGGCCGCATCGACAGCCGACAGGTCGGAACCGGAAAGGCCCTGCACATTATCGTTCTTCAGGTGGTTCTCGACGGTAAGAAAAGTATCGAACAGGTTGACCCCGTTCACAAATACCTCGTCCCCGGTGAGATTCGGGGAGAGCACTACTCCGGGACCCACCTCGACAGTGTTCTTGCCAGCATCGCCCCGGTAGATCACACCTGTGGGTGGGTTGCCAAGAACCTCGAACGGAGGTTCCATTCCCTGATGGCCCGCGAACATGTACTGCCCGTTGTGCATTGAGTTCGCGGATTGCACGACCTCTTCGAAGAGCTGCCCCACTTCCACTGCGATTGCCTGCCGCTCCGTTGGAGTCACGGAATCAGTGCCAGCTCGCACAACCAGCTCCCGTGTTCGGTTCAGGATGTTCCCGATCTTATCGAGAGTATCATCATAAGCTGTGATCTCTGTTGAGGCGTTCTCGGCGTTCTTCTTATGCTGATCAGCCCCTCTGAGCGCGGATCGCAGCCTCACGGCCTTGGCTGCGCCGTGCGGATCATCAGAGAGCCGATTGATGCGACGACCGGAGCCTACCTGCTCCTGCATCATCTGGTAACGCTGAAACGCGGAGTTGATATTCCGTATCGACCTCTCGATCATCACGTTGTTAGTGATCCGCATGGCCTACACCCCTAACGCCGGCCGACTAGTCCGGTACCATTGATGAGCCTATCCAGCATCTCGTCCATGACGTTAACCAGGCGTGATGCAGCATCATAGGCCGCCTGGTGTTTGATGAGCTCCAGCAACTCCTCGTCTGGCGACACTCCAGACACGGCCTCGCGCCGCATGTGTTGCTGATCGAGGACCCCAGCATACACATCACTCGACCTTATGGATTCCTGGGTATCCAAACCCAGCCCTGTGATCATTCCCCCGTAGAAATCACGGAACGAGGCTATTCCACCATTCATGGTGAGGACGTCTTTGAGCTGCGCAATCTTCAGGGCATTCTTCCCATTTCCTGGGCTCCCAGCAGCATCGGCGGCGGCGATCTTCCCGGAATCGTTCACGATCGCCTGCGCCACTCTGATCCCTCCGGCGCCATGGCCCTCGAAGAAATCCCCGCCTGGATTGCCCTCAATGTCGAATCCGCTGCGATGGATCTGGTTCACCGCTGCTATGACGCCATCCGCCAGATCGTCGATCTGCCGAAGGTAGCTCGGGATGACCTGGTTCGCCGCCTCAAGAAGCCCCTTGACACGCCCGCCAGTGATCGGAGTCTCGAGAGAGATCTCCCGGCTCTCCGGGCCTGCCACCAGCATCCGACCACCGACCGTGACATTCACGGCCCCGTTGCTCTCCTCGACCGCCGTCACGTCCACATCCGACGCTAGCTCCTCAACGAGGAGGTCACGTCTGTCGAGAAGGTCGCTCACGTTTTCACCCACAACCTGCCCGCGGATGATCTCCCGGTTGATCGACGCAATGTTCGCAGCTGTCGCGTTCACCCTCCCGACCATGGCGCCGATGTTCCGCTGGATATCGTCGGACATCTCCTTCAGCTGGGTAGAGGCGAGGTTGAAGGCAGAGGCGAGAGAGGCGCCTTCCTGCTGTATGCTGGTGCGCCTGCCCGGGTCCCTGGCCGCCCCGGAAAGCTCGTGCCAGGAGATCCAAAACCGGTCCATCATCGCAGAGAGCCCGATGTCGCTGGGTTCCTTGAATACCTCCTGCATCTCCTCGAGCACTCCGTTACGGGCTTCCCACCGTCCGAGAGACGCCAGTGTGTTTCGGATCTGAGTATCTACGAACTGGTCACGCATGCGCTCAATGCTCGCCACTGTTACCCCTGTTCCAGGGGCTAGCCCTCCGGCTGCCGGGGGTGTGGCCACGAGAAGCGCACGCTGCCGACGGTAGCCTGGGGTGCTGGCGTTCGCAAGGTTGTGGCCTGTTATGTCTATCGCGGCTCGCTGCGCAAAAAGCGCCCTTCGGGCAGTCTCAAGTCCAAAGAACGACGAATACATCGAACGCTCCTCCCCCTTCCTGGCGCGCCAGCCCGATCACCCTATCTGGTAGACCCGGGCTACGCCCTGTCATCCACTGCTACCGTGGCTGCCTGCCGGTTCATCACACCGAGGCGACTGTAGATGGAGTTCGTGCCATCTGCCTGAGCGATCATCTTCATGGTGTTCTCGATGTAGGCCAGGGAGTCACGCAGCAGCTCCGCGTTGACTGCATTGTCTGACGCGATGTCAGAGAGAGTGCTGCCGATGCCATCCCTCAGTGTGGCCACATTCGCCGCCTCTCCCGAATCTAAAGATGAAAGGAGGGCAGCCATGGCTGACTCCGGGTCTTCAGTAACTGCCAAAGCCTCGGTCGCGAACTCTCGTGCCAGTTCAACGAGGGAGACTTCTACATCCCTGAGCTTCCGGATCGTCCCCTCTGCCCGTGCCACCAGTTCCGCCAGTCGAGCTACGTCGCCCCCGGTTATCACGGACTGCTGTGCCCGCGTCGCCGCCAGGAGTTCTGAATACAGGCTGAGCTCCTGCTCAAGAAGTCTCGTCAGATCCTCTGCGTATCTCATCGAGGTCACCCCGCCGCATGGCCCGGCCGAAGAGGGCGCGAACAATCTCCTCGCCGCTGACCTTATAGGCGCCCGCGTCAACCTTTGCGCGGACGCTCTCGACCTTCTCCACACGCACATCTGGCACGGACGATAGGGCCTGCATGGCACGGTGAATCTCCTTGCTTTGCTCGGAGATGGATACCTCATCGGCCTTTGCGCCCTGGCGCGCGCCTGCGCCCTCCGGCCTCTTTGCGGTCTGGGAGTATAGCTTAACAGGATCAAAGCCCCGGCTCCCGGAGACCTTCATGGCCATCACCTCACCGTCGTTCTGACTTGGTTATCGGCATGGCCATTCGATTACTTTAGGCCGGGAATCAGGGGTTCAGATTACTTGTCCCGCCGCCGCTCTGGGCTTACCATTCGCACTGCACTTGAACCGTGTGCTCCAGATTCCTCTGAATCACGTCGCGTCAAGGCACTGCGCGCCCTGCCGCTCTCATCGGACACGCCCCTGGTATCCAGCGCACCTGCTGCACCGGTGGAAGCAAGCTCCCGTCGGAATTTGCTGGCGCACGATGCGCAATATGCACCGGAGGTTATCTGGGTTCCACACGCCCTGCAGTGCAGTCCAAGGCTGTGCGGCGACACCCTCACACGATCCTGCCGCATGAGATGAAGGATGATCTTTTCATCCACTCCAGTCGCATCTGCGATCTCGTCGATAGTCGCGTCCCCGTGCTTCCTGAGGTAGCCGAGCACCCTCTCGGATTCGTCCTGCTCCTTTTGCATACACTCAGAGCATATCGAACGCCCCACTCTGTTGAACAGCTTGCCGCATCTGCTGCAATTATCTAGAGGCACAGGGTCTCACCTGCCTGTTCTTGCGGAGAACGTCCTCCTTGATGAACTTGGCGAGGCCGATCCCACTCCCCCTGGCCATCTGTTGGGCCAATTCTGAATCGAGCATCTCGTTCATGTTGTTCTCTGCCTCCGACGAAAAGAGCCCATCTTTGGGCAGCGAGGCTCTGGCGGACTTGAGCATCGTTTCGATGAAGACCGATTCGAAATCCTCACATGCCTGATCGAGCTTACGTTCCTCCGCAACCGAGTCAGACACAGCCGTACCTGGCTCGGTCGGATGAAGTGATGCTGCGCTATGCCCAAACATCGCGTCAGCGGGCCTCGCCGTGGAAACGGCTGTCACTGCCGAAATCGGATAAGCCAAACCCCACACCTCCGGTTCAGATCACCTGAAGCTCTGCCTGAAGCGCTCCGCTTGCCCGTAGAGTCTCCATGATGCTCATAATATCCTTCGGCCTCGCGCCAACGGAGTTTAGGGCAGTGATGAGAGCCTGTATTGTGGACCCCGCTTCGAGCATCACGGTGCTTCCGCCGAGAACTCCACCGGCGCCGAGATCACTCTCCTCGCCCACCTTCACACTGAAGCCGTTGTACGAGACTGCCGCAGGGCTGACCCTCACATTCCCACCGATCACTACTACCCCGGTACGCGAGTTGAACACCACCTTGGCAGGCGCGTCAGGAGATACTTCAAGCGCTCCCACCTCAGCGACGAACGGCGTGGGGATGTCTCTGAGAGGCTCCGGAACGGAAACCCGCACCGTTCCCGCGTCCAGCGCAGCGCCTACGTTCTCTCCGAACCTGTCGCACACGGCCTTGGCGATTCTGGAAGCTGTGGCGTAGTCCGGGTTAATCAACGAGAGAAGGAGTAGGCCATCGCTCGTGATCATCTGCATCTCAACATACCCTTCGACAGTTGCCCCGCCGGAAATCCGGCCAACAGTGGGGAGCAAATCCGCTCCTGCATTGATTGGCCCCTGAGCCACTGCGTACACCTGCCCGTCGGCGCCAGAGAGCTCGGTCATGAGCAAGACCCCGCCGAGCAGGTTCTTCGCATCACCGACAGATGATGCTGACACATCAATCAGGTCTCCCGGCTTGGCGAACGGGTGTAGGGTAGCCGTGACCATCACTGCGGCCACATTCTTCGATTTGACCTCCAGCGGATCGACTGTGATCTTGAACTTCTCAAGCATGTTTGCGAGGGACCGGGAAGTGAAAGGAGTGCTCTTTGAATCGCCAGTCCCACGAAGGCCCACAACCAGCCCGTACCCGATAAGCTGGTTACCGCGGACGCCGTACACTCGGGTGATGTCTTTCACCCGCACAGTCACACCGCTGACTGGGGATGCAGCAGGCATAACCCCAGTTGGCGCCGTCTCGGCGGGAACTGCCCCCGTGGGAACTGCCCCCGTAGATGCCGAAACCGCTGGCTCTTCCAGCCCTGCGGCGCCGACGCTCGCCCCAAACACGAGGCATACCAGTATCAACCCAGCGAAAACTCGCCATGTGCGCATGTCCGCACCCCCCGCTAGAAGATCCAGTTGAACACCGTGACCAGGCCGTCCCATAATGTCTTGAATACCCCGCCCTTTTCACCAGTGTAGATGGCGCCAGAGAACGCGATCTCCGCATTGGCTACCATTGATGAGGATATCGTGTTGTTGGGCAAGATGTCCCGCTGCCTCACTGTCCCCACCACGGTCATCTGTTCCTTCTCCCTGTTCACCGACACCTCTCTGGCGCCACGTATCTTCAGATCCCCGTTCGGCAGCACCTCGATGATCTCCGCCGTCATGATCCCGGTTAGCCTGCCCGAGCGGCTGGTTTGGGTGGAGTCCTTCGAGGAATCCCCCAAGTCGAGCCTGGCGAGGGGCAAAAAGTCGAAGAGCCCCAAGCCTGGCTTGGCATCCACCCCGATTGCCTTGCCAGTCTGAGTCTGGGTGCGATTCTGAGCATACGACGCCTCTGAGACGATTATCGTGAGCAGATCCCCGACCTGACGGGCCTTATAATCGGAGAACATGGATGTGAACGGCGAATCAGCCGCCTTGTAGAGCGACTGAGCCGATACAGTGCCTACCAGAGCGAGGAGGCCGATTGCGATAGCGAACGCGGTCGTTGCCGCACGCCGAATCGCGGTCCTTCGGAAGCCATTCACCTGGCAAAATGATGCTTTCTTTTTCATTGTTGTGTTTGACCCCCCTGCGTACCGATGATTGCTCGCACAGTGCGGCAATCCACAACGCGAGCGACAACCTCCACTCCAGATGCGGTGTTGCGCACTTTGATCCTCTGCCCTGGCCGCCCATCCTCCAGCGCTACGGCTGGCACGGCCACCTGAACCCCGCCTGTGTCGACCACAAGCGCAACATCTGACTGCCTGACCACAACGGGTGCAGCCGTTATCCTGAGCCATACCGAGACGGTTCGCATCAATGTTCCGTCCACGAGCACCTTCACATCAGCCCGCGGGTTGACTCCATCCGCCCCCGGGGCAGCGACACGCGCATCAAGCCGCACACTGCCAAGGCTCACCCTGGCGCCCTGGGGCGCGTCGTTGCGAACCACAGCCACGTCCTGCTCCGACAGCACATAATCCGCAGACGCGATCAGCGCCTGAGTTGCCGCCCGCTCAACCGCAGACGCCTCCACGAGGAACGTGGCCGCTTCCACAGTCACTTCCGGCGGACCGACGAAGGTGAACATCGCAGGGTCGAGCCTCCTCTGCCTCATGCGCACCTGTATCTGCCCGATATTAACCCTGCGGACGGCGCCTGGGAGAGGCGCCGGTGCAACCTCCACACGCTCGAGCTCTGCCTTGAGCGACTCGTCTGCCACATGGATCTGGGCGATGTCGCCCAGCATTATCTGAGGCCCGCCTGCAACGGCCGGGCTCACCAGCTGAATGATCATCGCAACCGAAGCGCTGGTCTCTCCGGGCTCCAGTGCGCAAGCGACCGCTGCCCCGAGAGGAGCAGGCGATGCATGCGCAGCGCCCGCCACGAGCATGCCCAATAGCACCATCGCTCCAATGAGCGCAGTAGTGCGTGGAGCAGTCGGCATTCCATCAACCCCAGTTCCCGCCCTCACTCACATTACCGCCTCAGGTTGTTGGCAGTAGCCAGCATCTCATCGGAGGTCTGAATCGCTTTGGAGTTGACCTCGTAAGCTCTCTGGGCAATGATCATGTTCACCATTTCCTCGACTACCTTCACGTTCGACATCTCAAGGAACTGTTGTGCGATTGTGCCCATTCCGGTGAGACCTGGAGTCCCCACCGCGGCCTGACCAGATGCGGCTGTGGACTTGTACAGGTTGCGACCGAGCGACGTCAGCCCGCCTGGGTTGAGAAACCGGACAAGCTGGATCTGGCCGAGTTCCTCGGCATCTTCCGCTCCTGCTCTCTTGATTGTCACAGTTCCATCGGTGCCAATGGAGATGTTGGTGGCATCCTCTGGGATCACGATCTCCGGCTGCATCACGAACCCATCAGACGTAACGATGCGACCTTCAGCATCCATTTTGAATGCCCCGGTGCGGGTATAGGCGGTTGAACCATCAGGCATGAGGACCTGGAAGAAACCATCTCCCTCGATCACGAGGTCAAGGGGGTTCTCAGTCTGGACGAAGTCTCCCTGTGAGAAGACCTTCTGTATGGCCGCGGCCCTCGTTCCCAGACCCACCTGAATGCCTGTTGGGACCTTAGAACCAGCGGCGACCGTGCTTCCGGCGGTCCTGAGGGTCTGATACATGAGGTCCTGGAAATCGGTGCGGCTCTTCTTGAAGCCCGCGCTATTCAGGTTGGCCAGGTTGTTGGCGATAACGTCCATGTCGAGCTGCTTAGCAAGCATTCCGGTGGCCGCACTCCACAATGCCCTCATCATGGGGATTATCCTCCTTTATGATGGGCTGCCTCAGTCGTTCAGCAGCCAGCGGCCCCCGCATGCGCGGTCCGGCCGCAAGTAATGAGTAGCGCTGGTTCCGCTTACCCTACCCTTCCGACTTCGTTCACTGCCTTGTCGAGGCACGCATCCTGCGAGACGACCGCGCGCTGCAGTGATTCGAACACTCTATACCCTGCTATCATCTGAACCATCTCACGAACTACGTTCACGTTTGAAAGCTCCACCGCTCCCTGTACGATCCTCGCCTCTCCCGGCGCCGCTTCGCGCATGCCTCCGGTTCCACCCTCTGCCGCGAATAGGTTCGCGCCCTGCTTCGTTAGGACGTCAGGCTCTAGCGGGACCTTGATGAGAAACCTGCCACGGGCGCGCCCTCCTGTGTAGATCGTCCCGTCTGCTGTAACCTCCAGAGCGCCATCCACAACGACAGGGCCTTCAGTAGTGAGCACCCTATTGCCATCGGCGGTGGAAAGATATGATTCAGTATCGAGCCTGAAATTCCCCGCCCTTGTGTACCGCTCCCCGGCAGGCGTTTGCACCGCGAAGCAGCCATCTCCCTCAATGGCGAAATCGAACGGGCAATCTGTGTTCGAGGCCGTCCCGGCTGAACTATCGAAGTAGACGGCAGACGCGTACGCCGCCGTGGATAGCTTGCCTATGGGGGCCTTCCCCGCTCCGGCAAGCATCTCAGCGAATGACTCTCCCACTGCCAGATCGCGCTTGAACCCAGGAGTCGAAGAGTTCGCCAGGTTATTGGCAATAGTCGTCTGCATGGCCTCTGCGAACTTCATCCCTGACGCAGCAGTGTAGATCCCCCTAAGCGTTCTACTCACCTCCCTTCACATCGACCGCGATGAGCGTTCGACCGCTGCCTGCCGCCACCGCCGGCCTATCTCCCCGTTCAACATTCAAGCAAAACTCATGCCATGCGTGATCGCCTGTGTCGTTCACCCGTCAGCAGCCCGGATCTCACCGATGGACCAAACCCTGAGCTGCATCCATGACCGACGCGTGGATGAATCCGGGATTGTAGGCTCACTCTTGAAAAGCGGCGGGGGCGCCAGTTCGACATGGCGCCCTCGATCAGATCATGCTTTTGTTTCTCGAGCCGAGCAAGAATTTCTCACTTCTCCCTGAGAGCCACGTGCACTGTGACGGCGCCGAAGTCGGTATGAAAGGGAATAGTGAGTATGGGCGCGAAAGTAGTCATGATTAGTTCCTTGCCCGTGAGGATTGTCGGAGGAGTCAGGACGCATGAGTATCCATTCTCCGACAGCCCGATGGCGGCATTTCCAGTGATGATGTTCCCGAGCTCCGCAACCGCGCTCTTCGCGATCTCGTCGAACTCCTGGCACTCCTCGCCCATCAGAGCACCGGCAATGCGAAGAGCAACTCCCTCGTCGAAGGTGTAGATGACCTGCCCCTCAAGCTGACCAGTCACACCCAGGATCGTGTTCACATCCGCACCTGTAACAGGCGACAGGTGCATGTTGAGCTGTTCGCGCATAACGTTCATGCCGAACTCCTTCTGGAATACCATGACGACCGCTGACGCAAAAGGATTGATGAACTCCACTTTCATGTGCACAAACGCCCTCCGTTCCACTCCAATCCTTTATCGGCCGGAAGGCCCGTTTTGTTTAGCCCGACGCGCAGGAGTCAACGGCGCTGGCCCATAGCTGCGGAAATGCCAGCGCCATGTCGGCCATCACGCGATCTTCGCGCCAGACCGACATGCGTTCGAAGGCCCGCACTGCGAAGGGCACGACATCTCGGCATGCCTTCTCCTCTGCCCCCGCAAGGCCTCCGTACTCTCGAACGAAAGCCACGGCAGATGCCCACCGATCCATTGTAAACCCAGGTCTATGGCTCACTATTCTCATGCAGCCCTCTCCCACATCATCCATGGGATTGCCCTCTCGGCTGTCGCCGAAATCGATGCCGCACACCTGCCCGCAGGCCACATCGATTACGAAGTTTCCCAGGTTCATGTCCCCTACAAGCCAAGTGCGATGCGGCGCCCCCTGTGCCAGCGTTCGATGGAACAGATGAAGCCATCTGGCGAGCGAGCGGGTGAAGGCCGTTCCGCAGTGGAGATCGCGCGCAACTGGGCCCACAGTGTAGCTCCTGAGCAGAGCAATGTCACTAGCCTTCACGAGACGTGGCGCCGTCACGCCCGCGCGTGCAAGCTCGGCGAGAACAGCCGCCTCCCGTTCGGCAGGGCCCGGCGCCTGGTATATCTTCAGGACGAGCGGCTCTAGGCGTAGGCTGGCAGGCGCCCACGCGTCCCCCTCGCGACATGGCCCATGATCCCCAACATCCGCCTCAATGAGAAAAGCCCTGCTCTTTTTGGATGGCAGGGCCGTCACTACCCTTGCGCCTCGTGCTGAAGCCCCAAGCAAAGATCGAAGGGCCAAAGACGTATCACTCTCAGTCAAACCAGCCATGACTATGCCCTCGTTATCTCGATCTTCACCTCGAGCCCAGGTTCGTACCCCTTCAGCGACGAGAGCATCCCCAGGACGGTCCTGGCCACGAAATCCTGAACAAAAGGCGCCAGAGTGAGGTCATGCCCATCAATGGAGACCAGCGCACCATAACTCACCACGCCTGGCTGCGCGCCCAGGGCCTCATCGCCGACTGCTCCAGCCCATGATCCCGGCCCGACCGCCGACTCTGCCTGGTAAACCGGGACTCTCAATTCAGCCATATCGACTACCTCCTTAACTCGCCTGGCAGCGTCGATCACTGGAATACCGTTGTACGACTCCATCGAGTCCGCAACCTCACCACACACCATGAATGTCTGCGCATCCAGACGCTCGATTATGTCGGGTTCAGTTCTGGCGCATATGATCCTAGGCACGGGCCACTCGTGACCGCCCTCGATGATCACCCAGTCGGTGTGGTAGAACCTGAGCACTTCGTGCACGGGAAGCTTCTCGTATATCATGATGTCTGTCTCGCGCGGAGCAATAGCCGCAACCACGCTGGCTCCGGAAGTGCGATGCCGTGCAGTATTGCTTCCGGGCCTGTCGATCGAGAAGTCATCCTTGTGTATGTTCTTGATAGTGCCAACCGTATAGCCCCGGCGCACCATCTCCGCGGCAATGTGCTCAACAGCGGTCGTCTTTCCGGTACGATGAACCCCCGATACTGCGAAAACCCGCATGTGCACCCTCCACACCATCAAGCACAGCCCGAGCGCCAGTCCACGATGGGCTGTGAACTACTCATCCCGCGATTGCCTGATGATCCCGAAGATCCTGCGTGCAACCGCCCACGCCAATAGACCTCCCCCTGCTCCGGAAACTGCGCCTCCAACAGTTGACGCCATCCACGCAAACGGCGGAAGGCGATAGTAGATCCACGACATCAGCCCCACGCCAGTGGCGTTCGCTGCGGCGCCCGCCAGGAGGCCAGCCGAAAGCGGCAGGCGCCCGCCTGTGTAGCGCCACAGCACAAGATCCACCGCTACTCCCGGAGCTGCGTACAGCCCAATCATGGCGGCTCCCGGGTGCCAAAGAGTCCCAGAAACCCACGCAAGCCCCACCTGCACGACGCCTACGAGAGTAGCAGCCCATGGTTTGCCCGTGAACACCCGACCCATCACGAGCCACATCATGAAGAGCCCTCCAGCCACCGTGCCAGTCGGAAGCCCAAATGGAGCCGTAGCCACGCGCACGATTGGGATGATGAGCGGCTTCACTGCCACTCCTCCCGCAGCAAACAGGGCGATCAGCACCAGATCCCTGGTCGTGTATCGCAGTGGGTCCATTCTATACAGCTCCGCCTGACACTCGGCTGCAAACCCGCCCGATGATTCGCTCAAGCTCCGCTCGATCCCCGTCGCCTAGCAGGAGCATGGGCAGACGCGGAGGACCGCCGTAGCACCCTCGAATATCGAGAGCAGCCTTCAGACCAGCCACTGCCCATCTGCTCGTTGCGGCCCGGTTGACCTCAATGCTGTGCCCCATGGGTGACTTGGCCCCTTTCGCAGAAAAAGCGCAGCCAGAAAGGCTGCGCTCTCCAACTTGATCGTCTCTGGGCCCTGCAGGCCGCCCGGTCCAGCACTGAGCGGAAGCGGTCGGCGCGGGGCTAGGCCAGCTTGAACTGGCCGGATAGCTTCTGGAGATCATGGCCCATCGATGCCAGGTTCTGCGCCGATGCGGTCATCTCCTCTATCGAAGCGTTCACTTCTTCCGCAGAGGCCGATACCTCTTCCACTGCTGCCGCATTTTCCTGCGATATTGCCGCAACATCTCTACACCTCGTACGGCCGCCACACCACTCCTAGGGTTCCTGGGCCAGCGTGAGTGCCTACGACCGGGCCTATCTGGGCAGTAAACAGTTCGGCGCATTCGAATCGCAATCTGATCCCTTCGCTCCACTGCGCCGCCCGCTCCTCCGCATCGGCGTGGAGCACGGCGACTCTGATTGGCTGGGGTGCGCCTCCCATGGACTCTTCCATCAGCTCCAGCACCCGGGGAAGAACACGCCCTGATCCCCGGACCTTCTCAACAGGCGTAACAACGCCATCTGCCACAGAGATTATGGGCTTGATGGCGAGCAGCGTGCCGAGCAGAGACGAGGCCTTGCCAATTCTACCGTTGCGCTGCAAGAACTCGAGGGTGTCAACAGTGAACAGAATCCGGGTCGAGGCTATGGACGAGTGAATGGCTTCCCTCACGCGTGCAGGATCCAACCCTGCCTTCACAGCTCGAGCGCCAGCCAATGCCGCGAAACCCTCGGCAGCGCTTGCGTTTGCCGTATCAATCACTTCGATCTTGCCGCTCTCCAGAGTATCGCGGGCTATAGTTGCGCTCTGGAATGTCCCGCTGAGCTTGGCGGATGCGTGAACCGAGAAGACATAATCGTACTCTCGGATGAGCCTATCGTACACCTCAATGAACTCCGCGGGCGACGGCTGGGATGTGCTCGGCATCGTCTTTGCCGTGCGCAGCCTGGAGAAGAACTGCTCAGATGTGATATCGATCTGGTCGTGGAAGATCTCGTCGCCGAATATCACCGATAGTGGGACCACAGTGATCCCGTTCTCGCGGTACAGCGAAGCCGGCAGGTCCGCTACGCTGTCCGTCACGACTGCCATCTTCAATGATCATTCTCCCTCTCGCAGCATTGCGCTGCCCATGCAGAAGGCCGCCTGATCCAGAGCCGCGACACTCTTCCCGCAATTCGCAGCAGCCTTCAGCAGCATATAGTTTGATAATCAAAGTTTATGACCAGATCGGACTCCTGTCAAGCGCCCAACTCGGCGCCCCGGGCGCCTCTCCTGGTTCACTGCGCCGCCTTCCCAACGCAGCTTGATTCCCATTTCCCGCATCGACCGCCCCACCGGGCAATGACCGTTGAATCGCAAGTGATCTCCACCACATCGCACCTATTCGCGCAGTCGCAGCACTCCCACGACGCAGTGGAGTGCCTCCGCTCGGTCGCCTCCCATCCCACGAATGAAGTTGCTCGAAGCGAATCCACCGCCTGCCTCCGCGCCAGCATAGCCGCGCCAACCGCGCCCATTACATCGAAATGATCTGGCACGAGTATTTGCATTTCGAGAGCGTCCTCGAACGCCTTTCTCATTCCGATGTTAGCTGCTACTCCGCCCTGGAATACGACAGGAGCAGCGATATCCTTGCCTTTCGCCACATTGCTCAGGTAGTTGCGCACCAGAGCCTCGCACAGACCCCGCACGATGCTAGGCAGGGAGCATCCCACCTGCTGCTTGTGAATTGCGTCGGATTCCGCGAAGACCGCGCACCTTCCTGCGATTCTCACTGCGGAGTCGGCCGCGCATGCCAGAGCGCCAAACTCCTCAATGGGAACGCCAAGCCTCTGTGCCTGGTGCTCAAGGAACGACCCAGTGCCTGCTGCGCACAGTGTGTTCATGCCGAAGTCCACCACAATGCCAGAGCGCAATACGATGATCTTCGAGTCCTGCCCGCCTATCTCAATAACGGTACGCACATCGGGAGCTGCCGCCATGGCGGCCACCGCATGCGCAGTTATCTCATTCTTGACGACATCTGCTCCGATCACAACGCCGGCAAGCTTTCTGCCACTGCCAGTCGTGCCAGCGCCGAGCACGCAGAAGTCGGGGTGGGCATGGGCAAGCGTGCGCATGCCGTCCTTCACAGCGTCTATCGGCTTCCCCTGAGTACGCAGATAGACAGAGTCGATGTACTCCTCCGACTCGCCAAGAAGAACCAGATTAGTGCTCACTGAGCCTACGTCAACCCCGAGGTATCCCCGAGTCACATTACCGCCCCCACGTTCAAAGCTTGCCCGCAAGGCAGGCATGCGATTCTGCGCCGGTCCGGTCGATGGCGCCAGAATCGCCTCCGATCAGCGGCAGACGCGTACACCCGAGGCCAAGTGCCGAAACATCCAATCCGGTACGCCCAAACCGTGCAACATTACACCGAATCATGCTGGTATTTCACGATATCGCGTAGAAGGGCGATACAGCTCTCCGTCGAATTCTGTGGCAGTTAGACTGCGAAACGAGATTCTTCCATTGATATGGAGGAGGGCGCAGGATTCCTACGAATCGCTGCAGTACGGGTTGCATGATGATCATCCAGAATCGTCCCTCGTTGCGTGCCATCAGCCTCCATGTGAAGCTTCTCGCCCTTGCTCTTCTCGTGACTGTTCCGCTGTTGATCACGAGCATATGGGGAGCAGTCAGCAGCGCCAGGATCTTCGCCAAGATCGAGGTCCAGGCGAATCGGAGATGCGCAGAGGACCTTAGTGACGGTTTCACTGGCTATCTCAGCCGCCTGTGGGATGCGCAGGAGAGAATATGCGCACCCGTCTGCAGGCCGGAAGCGTCGTCTCAGTGTTCCCGCGCGTACCCGAACTGCCTCGATAAGTTCGAATCATATCCCGCGGTGGCGGCGTGCGCCATTCTCACACCTGATGGTTCACCCCTGGCATCTACCTCTGCATGGAAGCAGCCTGCGGACGTCCGCGGAGAAGAGTGGATGAGCAGCATCGCCTCGGGCGCGGATTCAGTGGTTTCGGGCATCGTGACAGATCAGGAAGATCCGGATGCAGACCCCCTCATCTACGTAGCGACGGCGCTTCGTAGCGGTAAATCAGTGAATGCCATCACCGTGGCGCAAGTCAACGTGCGAATCGTCGGGAAGATCCTGTCTCAGCGCCAGTCCAGCGCGAGTGGATTCGCCCTCGTGGACCCGACAGGCCGCGTGGTGCACTGGCGGTTATCCCGTGACGACCCGCAGACGTTTGTTCTGGCAGTCTTCGACCACGGCTGCGATAGTGCGGATCTTCTTGGAGGCGGCGACTACGTGGCTGCCAGTCACGCGAGTCCGCGAGCCACGGGCAGCATCGGACACGTGGCCATGGTGGCCATGGTGGCCATCCGCTCGGTGGGATGGACAGCGATCGCAATGAACCGTCCCAACGTGGCAGCAGTCACGGCGCGCCTGAGCGCCCGAAGGTGGCTATTGGGAACCGTCGCCTGCATGATACTCGGGGCCACTGCCGCATGGGACATTGGGCACTCCATAGTGTCGCGCGTGGGCGCACTGGAGCAGGCCGCCAACGCACTTACCGCCGGCGACTTCTCTGCCCGGGTCGGCCTTCGCGGGGAGGATGAGTTTGCATCGGCGGGGCGGGCCTTTGACCGGATGGCCAAAACTCTTTCCGATCATGAGATAATCTGCGACAGGCTCGTGAGAGTGTGTGCACACGAACTCCGAAACCCTCTTGCCTCCATGAAAGGCGCGGTCTCCCTGATGCGCCTGCAGACTGCCTCGAATCCTTCAGGTCACGAGCTGGAGGTCCTTATTCAGGTGGTCGAGCGAGCGTCCGATAGGATCTCGGATCTGCTCACTCAGGTGATCCAAACCTCCACAGTTTCCCATTCTCAGCGACTGACCAAGCGTAGCCTGATAGACATGCGCGACGTGGTGAACAGCTCACTCCGGTCGCGCGGAGCATCCTGCGCAAGCGGCCGCCTGGTGGTCTCTGGCGCGGATTCCGCCAGCCTCGCTGCTCCGGTGCTTGGGAACAGAGAGCAACTCGCCATAGTAATCGAAAATCTCGTAGGCAACGCGGAGAAGTACTCCATGGGACGGGGTCGGATCAGAGTGATGCTCACAGTACATCCTGCCGAGGAATCTGCCGAACCGAGCCGCGATGGCGGCAAAAGCAGCAAGAGCGCAAATCACAGGCGGCATCACCGGACGCAAGGCGGAGGTGGGGTGGGCGCTGTCCATCTGACGGTATCTGATGACGGCGTTGGAATCCCCGAACGCGATCTCGACACGCTCTTTGACGTGTTCAAACGCGGCAGCAATCTGGAGAATTGCGATCCTGGCGGCATGGGTTTGGGGCTGTACGTAGCACGTATCATAGTGAGTCAGCACGAGGGAAGAATATCAGTTAGGAGCAATGAGGGACAAGGCTCATCTTTCCATGTAGAGCTTCCGATTGCATCAACGCCAGATGGGAGGAATCCTGATGGCCAGGGTCCTAGTAGTCGATGACGAGCCCGACATTGCGATGATCCTCCGAGAGATTCTGGAATGGGACGGATATGAAGTGACCGTGGCTTCAAATGGAGTCGACGCACTCTCACGCCTTGAATCCGGAGTCATCCCCGACCTGGTCATAGCTGATCTGAAGATGCCTCGAATGGATGGCAAGGAGCTCATCGGCGAAATGCGCGGCAGCCCAAGAACAGCCCGGATACCGGTGATCCTAGTGACAGCGGCAGTTCCCCAGGCAGACGATTTCCCACCAAAAGATGCTTACCAGGGATTCGTAGCGAAACCCTTCGAGCTGTCGGAGATACTCGCAGAAGTCAGCAGGGTGCTTGGCGTGAGGACTAGCTTTCAGCCTGCACAGGAATCGCAGTAGTCAGCACCGCACAGTTGAGGCATCCCGTGCCGGGAATCCTTCCGCTGCCCGCGTGACCGCGCCAGGATTCCCGGCGTTTTCAGTCGCCAGATGACTCATTGGCTCACACGGCGCCGATTGTCGCGAAATCACGCCGCGCCATGGCGCCTAGCTGACTCTCATGTGTCGTCTCATGATGGCTGTCAGCTTCTCAGCGTACTTCGGATCAGTAGCGTATCCACATCGCTGGAGTTCCCAGGCGAAGGCGATGGGGTCGTCGCGGACCGCCATTGCAGAGGCGTACCGAGGTGAATTGGCAATCAGCTGCGCATAATCGGAAAAGGATTCTTCATAGCTGTTGTACGCCCTGAACTGCGCCTCCACCACGATCTTCTTGCCCTTAGGATACTCATGGTCATTGTGAACTACGTATCCTGCTGGCCCTTGTCCCTTGATATTGAACAGGTTAAGGGCCTCCTTGCCTGTTGCCTTGTCTCTTACAGGCGCGGAAAGCCACCCCGTCTCCAGGGCAGCCTGGGCCAGCATGACTTCTACGGGTATGCCCGTGGTTTCGTGCACGCGCTCTGCGTGGGGCATCAGGAGCTGAACGAACTCGTCAGGAGTCATGGCAGTTGACACACCTCCGAGATGAAGTATACTTATGTCCAAGTTTATGCTATTCCACGTGCACAAGGAAGGTTACTTCTCCATTCTTGCATTCGCCGTGGGATACTTGATCGCATATACACGCAAGCTCGCAGGACAATGCATGGCCTCAGGAGAATATGGAACCCTGCCATGGATAGGCATGGCGCTGTTAACTATCAGGTGGCAGTCCAGAAGAACCGAAGACCCGTTGAGGCCAATAAGACTATGGGAGGTGTTGTTCAGTGAAGAAAAATCGGTCGGGATTGCTGCTCCTAGTCCTCATGGTGTTCGCCCTATCACTCGGCGTCGCCGTGCATGCCGGCCCTGAGCCTATCAAGATCGGTCTACAAGCGCCCATCACGGGCCCCTGGGCATACGAGGGCGAAATGGCACGAAATAGCGTGCAGATTGTGGCAGATGAGATCAACAGGGCCGGAGGAATCCTCGGACGCCCTCTGGAGATCGTCCTCGGCGATGATCAGGGCTCCCCGAAGCAGAGCGCGCTAGTAGCGCAGAGAATGCTAAGCGAGAAGGTAGTCGCCGTTGTCGGCACATATGGATCCTCAGTCAACGACCCCGCTTCAGCCATCTATGAGCGGGCGGGATTGGTGAATATCGCCTACGGATCCACAGCGGAGAAGCTCACTGAGCAGGGACGTAAGTTCTTTTTCAGAACATGTTTCAGGGACGACAGGCAAGGGTCATTCTTCGCCAAGTTCGCCACCGACACCCTAAAGGCAAAGCGTGTTGCCATCGTGCACGATAACACCACCTTCGGCAAGGGCCTTGCCGAGGCAGCGCGAAGGCCTCTCGAAGCCGCGAAAAAGGCTGACCTGGTGTTTTACGATGCAATAACCCCCGGCGAGCGTGACTTCACCGCGATTCTCTCCCGCATGGGCAAGACCAACCCAGATGTGCTCTATTTCACAGGCTACTACTCTGAGGCAGGTCTTGTCATCCGCCAGATGCGCACCCTTGGGATCAAGGCCACATTCGTGGGAGGCAATGCCGCCATCAACGATGAGTTTGTGAAGATCGCCGGGCTCGACATGGCCAAGGGCGCTCTCATGACACAGGAACCATTGCCCAAGGATCTCGCCTATCCTGAGTCCAAGTCCTTCCTTGCCGAGTACCAGCGCAGGAACAAGGAGATTCCGAGCAGTCCATGGCCTGTCTATGCCGCCGATGGCCTCAAGTGCATTGCAGCGGCGATCAAAGCGGCCGGGTCCACTGACTCAAAGAAACTCGCAGACTACCTCCATGATAAGCTAGAGGATATGCCTGGCATCACCGGTCCCATCTCATTCGACGAAGTCGGCGACAGAGAGGGCGCAATCTACCTAGCTTACCAGGTGACGGCAGACGGCAAGTTCGTGCCGCTCCAGTAGTCTTGAACTGATGGGAGGTGTGCGCACGGGGCGTCCCTCCACTACGCCTTCTATGCCGCTCCGCGGCGCCAAGCTGGTGTAACCGAAGGGCCGGCGGCGGTTTACAGCCGTCGGCCCGTGCGCTGGCAGTGGGCGCAGCCTGAGATGGCGGGATGGGAGACATCGTGGCGGCTGGCGCGTCTCCGTGCTGCGGCAGCATGGTATTCTTCCTTGAACAACTGGTGAACGGCCTTACGGTTGGTGCAGTGTATGCCCTGGTTGCTCTGGGATACACGATGGTCTACGGCGTGATGCGCCTGATCAACTTCGCCCACGGCGATTTCTTCATGCTCGGCTCCTACGTGGGCTTCACCGTGCTTGTGAAGGTAATGGAAAACGCAGCTCTCCCGCTTTGGCTCACTCTCATCCTGACTACGGTAATCGCCTTAGCATCGGTGGCCTTGCTTGGAGTGTTCGTGGAACGTGCGGCCTATCGTCCGCTGCGGAAGTCCAGCCGGCTCACAGCAGTGGTGTCGGCGCTGGGAGTGTCGATTTTCCTTCAGAACGCCGCCATGTTGATATGGGGCGCACGTTACCAAGCATATCCCCCCTGGGCATCCCCCACTGCCAAATGGATCATTGGCGGCGTGACCCTCAGCCTGATGCAGGCTCTGATTATGGGAGTATCGCTCGTGCTCATGGTGGCTCTCTATCTGTTCGTTCAGAAGACCACGGTGGGCGCCGCCATCCGAGCAACTGCGATTGACCACGATACCGCAAGGCTCATGGGCATAGACGTAGATAGCATCATCCGCCTCATATTTCTCATCGGCCCGGGGCTAGGCGCCATCGCAGGGGTGCTGCTCGGCCTCTACTACCGGCAGATCCACTTCACGGTTGGTTGGGCATACGGCCTCAAGGCATTCACAGCCGCGATACTTGGGGGCATCGGGAACATACCAGGCGCCATGGTGGGCGGACTGCTTCTCGGGATCCTCGAAATGCTCGGGGCCGGCTACATTTCCGCCGCATGGAAAGACGTATTCGTCTTCCTGATTCTGATTCTCCTTCTCATGTTCCGGCCGACGGGCTTGCTTGGCGAGCGCGTGGCCGAGAAAGTGTGAGGCAGCGGGGGTATGGGAGTGTTGAAGCTGAAGCGCATGAACCCCGATCAACCGGCTGTGAAATGGCTAGCGCCGGCGATCATCCTGGCAGCAGCGGTGTTGCCATTCAGGGCCTCCGACTATTGGGTCGACGTGTGCGTGTTCTGGGGAATCAACGTCCTTCTGGGGCTCTCCCTCAACATCATCGTGGGCGAGGTTGGCCTTTTCAACATGGGGCACATGGCGTTCTTCGCCATCGGCGCCTACACGACCGCGATACTCTCAGCGAGATACGGCATTTCGCTCTGGATCCTGATGGTCGCTAGCGGCCTGACAGCTGCAGGCGCAGGCTACATACTCACAGCGCCCATCATCCACCTGCGTGGCGACTATCTGCTCATGGTGACGATAGGGCTCAACGAGATGATACGGATAAGCCTGATCAACAACCCGTTCGAACTCACGGGAGGTCCCAACGGGCTTATCGTGCTCGATCAGTTCAGGTTCTTCGGATATGTAATCCAGAAGCCGCGCGACTTCTATTTCCTTGTATGGAGCCTTGTAGCCATCGTGTTGTTCGCCCTGTCGCGCCTGCAGCACTCCCGCATCGGGCGTGCGTGGAACTACGTTCGTGAAGACCCCATTGCCGCCGAGGCAACTGGTATCGATACGCGATGGGCAAAGCTCCTTGCGTTCACCCTCGGCGCCGGGATTGCGGGCGCCGCAGGGACCGTGTTCGCAGCCAAGATGATGGTGATATCCCCGGATAGCTTCACGTTCATGGAATCGGTGACCCTGTTCGCTATCGTGATTCTGGGCGGAATGGGCTCGATGCCCGGGGTCATTCTGGCGTCAGGAGCGATGATCGTCCTTCCTGAACTGCTGCGGAATTTCGCCCAGTATCGAATGCTCTTCTTCGGGCTTGCCATGGTCCTGATGATGATCTTCAGGCCGCAGGGCCTCTGGCCCAGCAAGAGATGGACTACCAAGCTGAAGGCGGGTGAAGGCGAATGAGTGCGGTTGGGGCAACGTCGGGAGCCCCCGTGCAATCCGAGGCGCACGCTCTGCTCTCTATGAAGAACGTCAGTAAGAACTTCGGCGGGCTGCGCGCAGTCGATTCATTCGACCTCGACGTGCCCGCGGGCAGCATAACCAGCCTCATCGGCCCGAACGGCGCCGGCAAGACCACCATCTTCAATCTGATCACGGGGATCTACCGCCCAGACGAAGGCAGCATCAGCTTCCGCGGCATGGAGCTGATCGGGAAGCGTCCTCACCAGGTGGCTGTGGCGGGGATCGCCCGAACCTTCCAGACACTGCGCCTGTTTGAGAACCTCACATGCTTCGAGAATGTCCTCGCGGGTCAGCACTGCCGCTGCAAGGCCGGCCTGGCCGCATGCATTTTCAACACCAGGAGCAGGCGAGATGAGGAGCGTCGGGCGTACGAGGAAGCGGAGCGCTGCCTTAAGCAGATGCGCATCTGGCACTTCAGAGACGAGCTCGCCAGAAACCTATCCTATGGCGACAGACGCCGACTCGAGATAGCCCGGGCGATGGCCACCAGGCCGCACCTTCTCATCCTAGATGAGCCTGCAGGAGGGCTCAATGAGGCGGAATCCCAGGAACTCATGGTGATCATCCGCGAAATCCGCGATTCAGGCCTCACTATCTTCCTGATCGAACATGACATGCGTGTTGTCATGGGCATATCCGACCTCGTGGCCGTCGTGGAATACGGCAAGAAAATCAGCCAGGGCGCCCCTGACGAGGTGCAGCAGGACCCTGCAGTGATCGAGGCGTATCTTGGCGCAGCAGATGAAGCCGACGACGACGATGACGACGACAGGGTCGCGGGGAAAGTGGGTGAATCGCGAGCATGAGCCTGCTTGAACTGAGGGATGTGCACATCTCATATGGCAACATCGAGGCGGTGCATGGAATCAGCCTATCGGTTGAACGCGGGGAAATCGCGACTGTTCTTGGCGCAAACGGCGCTGGCAAGACCACTACCCTGCGCGCCATCTCCGGGCTAATCAGGCCGCGCTCTGGGAGCATAAGTCTTGGAGACGTGGACATAACCCACCTTCCCGCTCATCGGATAGTGGAGCTCGGAATTGCGCATGTCCCTGAGGGGCGCCGGGTATTCTCCACTCTCACTACCGAAGAGAATCTCAAGCTTGGAGCGTACAAGCTTCGCCGGAACCCAGCCAAGATAGCCTCCAACATCACCAAAGTGTATGATCTGTTTCCCCGGCTTCGCGAGCGTCGCGTCCAGCTCGCTGGAACCCTCTCAGGGGGTGAACAGCAGATGCTGGCCATGGGGCGCGGCCTAATGGCAGACCCAGAAGTGCTTCTGCTCGACGAGCCGTCTCTGGGACTCGCACCCAAGCTCGTTCAGGAGATATTCCGGGTGGTCAAGGAGATCAACTCCCTGGGTGTTACGATTCTGCTGGTGGAACAGAACGCACGGATGGCCCTGAGGATCTCGCACCGGGCCTACGTCCTTGAGACAGGGAAAATGGCCCTATCGGGCCCTGCGCGGGAACTGCGACGCGATCCCAGGGTGCGGCAGGCGTACCTAGGAGAGTGAGAACGAGGCTGGTAGGCGCCTGCAAGCCCCGTTCTGCCATTTGCGTCTTCAATGCTCTTGATCACGCCTATGTGAGCCGAGCGCACGTAGCAGGAGGAGGGCCGCCGTACGAGGCCGCCCTCCTGATTGCGTTTGTGGTCGTCAACCGTAGCCTTTGAGCGCCCTGCCTCACTTCATCACTTCACAACCAGGCTGGGCAGCCAGGTTATGATTTTCGGAAACACGATGCATAGCAGCAGACCGATGGCCTGAATGCCTATGAACACGGGCACGCTCTGGCACGCTTCCTGAAGCGTCATATCCTTCTCTGACATGGTCGACTTGAGGAAGAATATTGCATATCCGAACGGTGGAGTCAGGAACGATGTTTGCAGGTTTATGGCGACAGTCATGAGGAACCACAGCGGGTCGAAGCCCAGTTCTACTGCGATAGGAACGAAGATGGGCAGACACATCATGGCTATGCCGATCCAGTCGATGAACATGCCCAACACGAACACGATCAGCATCATCACGGTGAACACCACCCATCTGTTCCCGCTGCCCAGCGAGAAGAGGAGGTTCCTGACCATGTCGCCGCCGCCGATGCCGATAAAGGTGCCTGTGAAGAAGCTAGCGCCCATGACGAGCATCAACACCATAGCCGTTCCCTTGGCGGTATCGAAAATCGCGGCCTTGAATGTGTTCCATTCGAATCGCCGATAAGCGATGACCATGACGAACGCCACAAACGCACCAATTGCCGCGGCCTCAGTGGGAGTGGCGATCCCAGCGAAGATCGATCCGAGCACCCCGATGATGAGCAGCACAGGAGGAACCAGGTTGGTCAGCGCTTCTTTGATCACATCGGACCTGGAGAAGCCCGCCAACTCCTCCGCCGCCATGGCCGGACCGTCCTCCGGATGCCTGTAGCACCGGATCAGGACATACACTACATACAGGATAGCTAGGAAAATGCCAGGAACGACAGCGGCCACGAAGAGCTTGCCCACGGAGACGTTTGAGTACGACCCGAACAGGATCAGCATTATGCTGGGCGGAATCAGAATTCCGAGTGTCCCTCCAACCATGACGGTGCCTGCGGCAAGCTTCTTGTCGTAGTTGTACTTGAGCATTATCGGCATCGATAGGATCGCCATGGTAGTGACGGAAGCGGCAATCACTCCGGTGCATGCGGCGAAGACTGTCGACACGATTATCACCGCGACGGCTATTCCTCCGCGCAGGCGGCCCATGAGCTTGTACAGTGCGTCGAACAGCTTGTCGGCCACCCCCGAAGTGGCCAGAATGTTGCCCATCAGTAGAAAGAGAGGTACTGCTAGCATCTCCCAGTTGCTCATGATCCCCCAGAGGCGGTTCATGTAGAAGGGGAGATACGAGGGGCCCATCGCCAGCACGCCCACGATTAGGCCCGAAGACATGAGCACGAATCCCAGGTGATGCCCCATAAGCATCCCTATGAGCATGAGAGTGAACTGAAGTATCATAGCCAGTACATCGCTCATCCTAGTGCGCATCTCCCTTCTGCAACTCGACGATTCTCTTGAGGAATTCGGAGAGGCCGGCCATGAACAGAAGGGCAAATGCAATCGGGATCACAGTCTTAATAGGGTACAGCGGGATTCTGTCGAGTGACTGAGTGACTTGCTTTCGCGCCCAGGCCATCGCGGCGTACCTGTATCCTTCCCTGACGAGCATTAGGGAAGGAATGAGCAGCATGACAGGGTACGTGATCAAATCGAGTACGGCCCTCTTCTTGGGTGGAAGTCTTTGATACAGGATGTCCACTCGCACATGTGCGCCCTTGATGAGAGCCGTCGAGCTGTACAACAGGAAGTGCAAGGCGAATATCTGAGTGGCGACTGTCACCGTCCAGATGTGCGGATTGTTGAATATCCTTCTTGTGACGACTTCATAGACCAGCAGTAGTGTCAGGGGGACTACGAGCCATTGCACGACCCGTCCTACCCATTCAAGAATCGAATCGAGAATCCGTATCGCTTTCTCTAGAGCGCTCATCAAGGTCCCCTCCATTGGGCTTGTGATATGCTCCCCTGGCTCGCGCGCCTTGGAGCATCCAAGCTCTGCCCTCGGGCAGGGGAAGAGGCGGCTATCGTCCCCTTCCTCCGCCGTTCGCGGCAGCAGGCAGAACTACTTCTTCAACCAGGCATCCTTGACTTCTGGGAGGCTCTTGGTGATTCTTCCCGAGTGGAACGGTTCCTCAAGCTCCCTCCACAGGTTGTAAGTCTTCAAGTAGTCGACCTGCGACTTCAGAGTCTTTGCGTAGTCGGGGTTCTTTGAGGCGAAGTCCTCCATGACCTTCTTGGCCACGACCTCCATATCAGACCAGAACTTCTCGTCAGCCTTGCTAACCTTCACCCCGTAGTCGAGGAACTTCTTGGTGCCCAGTGCACTCTGCCAGTTCATGAAGGACGTGCTCTCCACCACACACCCCTTGGTGACTTCCTCGAAGATGACCCGGTAGTTCTCTGGCAGTGCCTTCCAGGCATTCGCATTGACTAGTGTGTAGTAGACGCAAGCAGTCTGATACCATGCAGGTGCAATCCAATACTTGGCTACCTCCTGGAATCCCAGATCCCAGTCGACGTTGGGGGTCATGAACTCGAACGCGTCGATGATGCTTCTCTGCATGGCGTCATACAGCTCGCCGCCGGAGACGTTGGTGGGAGCGGCGCCCAGCCTGCGCAAGATCTCCTGGCTTTCTGGGGGAGCGATTCTGATTTTCATGCCCTTGAAGTCAGTGACCTTTTTTATCTCCTTGTGGCTTCTGAACCCGGCCTCGAGGTCGAAGATGGAGTTGGGGAAAGCCACAATCTTGTACCTCTGGAGTATATCGTTCATCTGTTTCAGCCCATCCATTTGATACAGCCAGTTGAGATAATCCTGCTGTGACATGTACAGAGGAACGGTAGAGAACAGCGTGAATGCCGAGTTGAGACCGGCCTGATACGCGGGCGCAGTGCTTCCAGCCTGGAATGCTCCGGAACTTACAGAGTCGAAAGTCTCGAAGGCCGGGACCATCTCGCCCGCCGCGTAGACCTTGATCGAGAACTTGCCGTTCGTTGCCTTGCCCACTTTCTCGGCTATGTACTGGTCATACTTGTACAGAGGGTTGTTCACATCCCACGCGGACACATAATGCCACTTGACTGTCGGATTGTCGGCCGCAGCAGACGCAATGCCCGCCACCAGGATCAATGTCAGAGCAAATGCTACTACCGTTAGTCGGTTCTTTGCCATTACAATTGCCTCCTTTAGTGGATACGCAATGTGTGGGTACGGTGGAACCTGAGATCAGAATCCGCTAGTCCATTCAACAGGGATTTTTTTTTCCTCGTTCACAAGCAGTCTGAAGACATCAGAACGCGAGTACTGTCCGACAACATCCAGGTCAAACCTGCTTTTGGCAATGAGACTGAGATCCAAGTCTCCGACGATTATGTCCTCTTTGCCAAACACCGGACCAGCCACGTACTTGCCCATTGGATCCACGATCGCGCTTCCTCCGGTGCACATCACCTCCGGCGCAGAGGCCAGTTCGTCATAGCAGGCCAGATCTGTGGGGTACATGTCTTTCGTCGTGAACTGGTTGCAGCCGATCACGAAGCATCTCCCCTCGACAGCAATGTGGCGCAGCGTACACTGCCACTCGTCGCGCGAATCGGCCGTTGGCGCCAGATACAGGTCAACGCCTTTTGCGTACATCGCCGCCCGCGCAAGGGGCATGTAGTTCTCCCAGCAGATCATTGCGCCCATTTTGCCGTAGGGCGTGTCGACGGCGGTAAGAGTGCTGCCGTCGCCCTCTCCCCAGATAAGCCGTTCGGAAGCTGTGGGTTTGAGCTTTCGATGCTTGCCAAGCAGCTTGCCGTCGGGACCGAAGAAAAGCACTGTGCAGTACACAGTGCTGCGGCTGAACTCCGTGTCGCGCTCGATCACTCCGATGGATAGATATGCATTAGCCGTCTGAGCTGCCTTGCCCAGTGTGTCAGTTGTCTTGCTTGGCACTGGCACCGAGTTCTCCAGATAACGCTCCCAGTCTGCCCTGCCTTCTGCCGAGCGGCTCCCCACGACTGTCTTGAAAGCGAGACCTCGTGGATAGCACGGGATGAACGCCTCGGGGAACACGATTATGTTGGCGCCCTTTTCCGTAGCCTGGGCAGTCAAAGCCACCGCTTTCTCGACTGTGGCCTCTCTGTCCATGATTACCGAAGCAGCTTGAACTACAGCTACACGAACCGATCCTACTTCTTCAGCCATGACCGACAACTAGAACCTCCTCTCATTCGACGCCAGATGCAAGCGATAGTGAGCGCAGAAGTCAACCTCCTTTCGTTCCCGATACCGCCACCTCAGATGACGGGGCCGAGCGTGTAGATGTCCATGGACGTGGTGTATCTGATTTCCTCGCTCTTGGTGACCTCTCCCGACATGACCCTGATGAGATGGGCCAGGGTCTCCTCGCCCAACTCCTCGATGCTCTTCTCGCCGGTGATGATCAACCCGGCGTTCACGTCCATGTCGCCAGCCATGTTCTCATAGGTCAAAGGGTTTCCGCAAATCTTCAGAACAGGCGCGATAGGAAAGCCCTGGGGAGCCCCGCGCCCAGTAGAGAACAGAATCGCCTGCGCGCCGGCGATGGACATGGCCGTCAGCACCTCGATCTCCCTGCCCGGAGTGTCTTTGATCCACAGGCCCGGGCTGGAAGGGGCTTCCGTGTACTCCAGAACTCCTTCGATGGGTTTAGTGCCTGACTTGACGATCGCGCCCAGCGATTTCTCCTCGATGGTACTCAGGCCGCCCTTGATGTTCCCGGGAGTTGGCTGCCCGTTGCGCATGTCGACACCCATGGACTTGGCCCTATCTTCCATGCGGGCCACAATCTCGTATATCCTGGCGGCAACCTCCGGCGTTTTGGCCCTTCGGGCCAGTATGTGCTCAGCTCCGATGAACTCAGTCGTTTCGCCAAAGATCACCGTGCCGCCGGCTTCGACAATCCTGTCTGCCAGGTATCCTATGACTACATTGGATGCCAGGCCCGAGGTTGCGTCTGATGCGCCGCACTTGATGCCTGTGATCACAGACGCCAGGTCCACGTCCTGCCGCTGTTGACCGGAGATCCCTATAGCCAGCTTCTGAGCAAGGTCCATGCCGGCCTGAATAGCCCTGGCCGTACCGCCGATCTCCTGCACATTCACCCGTTCCACAGGTTTGCCCGTTGCCGCGATCTCCTCCACAAGCCGGTCGGTGTCGACGCCTTCGCAACCCAGGCTGACCACCAGAACCGCGCCAGCATTCGGATTCTGCCCCAGCTTAATCAGGGAATCCGTGACTCTTGTCAGGTCGGGCGGGAGTTGGCAGCATCCCTGGTGATGGTAGATTCCCCTGGTCATTGTGGTGCGGTCTGTAATGGCCTCGACTACCTCGTTCACGCAGACGACAGAAGGTATGACGGCAACGTAGTTCCTGGAACCCACTGTTCCGTCTGAACGTACGTATCCACGGAATTTCACCTGGACTCCGCCTCTCTTTCCCAGTCGCCCCGCCCGCGAGTGCTTTCGACGTTGTGAACATGAACATGCTGCCCAGTGCGGATATCGCTTGTCGCGACGCCGATCTGCTCTCCATACTTGATGATGCCCTCGCCCTTTCGTGTATCTCTGAGAGCGATCTTGTGTCCATATGGGATGTCGCCAGTCACCACCACACTGGTCCGTCGCCCCTGCCTGTCCACTACCTCCACTTCATGCGACGCGCAGGCGCTGCAGAAGAGAGTAGCTACATTATCGCGATCATTGACTTTGAGACCGGTGAGTCTGTCATCATGCACGAGTACATCGCCTCCTCCTGGCTGCCATTGATTGTTGCCCTTGACGCACCTATCTCGTTCACTCCTGCGTGTCTTTCTGCAATTGCAGGCGTTCCACAACGGCCGCACGAGTGCTCGTAATGTGCTCACGCATCTGCTTGCCTGCCTCTCGTGGATCGCCCGCGGCAAGCGCCCTGAGCACACTCCGGTGTTCTTCCACAGAGTCAGGAAACCGGCCAGGCAGTGCCACTGATGCCTTCATCACCACACGGATCTTGTCGTGGAGCAGCGGCATGATCTCTTTAAGCGCGATGTTGTCGCCCATATTGATGATGGCGCTGTGGAAGGCGGAATCTAGCACGCTGTAACTGCTCAGATCCCCATTGGCCCCGGCCGCCTCGCTCTCGTCGATGATGCTCTCGAGTTTCGCAATGTCGCCCTGCGTGACCCGGACCGCGGCTTTCTCTGCGGCCAGTTCCTCCAGAACCTCTCTGACTTCCAGGTAATCAGCAACTTCCTCGTAGGACATTGTCCGCACTGCGACTCCCTTTCCGGGAACCCGCTCCACCAATCGTTCGCTAGCAAGACGCGCCAGTGCCTCTCGCACCGGAGTTTTGCTCACATTGAGCTCCTCTGCGAGAGCGCTTTCAACCAGGCGTTCTCCTACACTTGTCTCCCCGCATACGATTCGATGCTTGATGGCTTTGTACACTTGGTCTGTTATGTTCTCCGGACGAGTTATCATGCTGTGTAAGCCTGCCTCCTTGACCTTATGTCAGACGCTGCGAATCTCGCTCTGCACAAGTCCACACTCCGCTTTCTGAAGCGGTCACGCGAACACGCCGGATACGGTATTCGACATACGGCATATGGTATATGATATATCGACGTTACACTTCTACGCGAACTCACGAGTTCCTGCCGTAATATATCGTTCTTTTCACATTTCGCTGGCGAGTTCGATACTGAGGGCACAAGGAAGCGCGAGGCCAGAGCCTCGCGCTTCCTTGTTTTGCCGTCAGCTGCCTTCGGGCTTACCTAGCTCCCATACCAGGATGTCTGGTGGATCTCCTCGGAGTATGCGTCAACCTACTTGGCATGAATGTACCCGTATAGCCACTGGTCGCCTCCGATTGCCGACACATACACAACCTTCAGGCGCTGACCCACCGCTACTGGTGCGCTGAGCGGGAAGGAGATCTCGTTCTGATCAGCCGACGCCCCTGAAGCTATGGTATACTTCCCAAGCTCGGCCCCTGCCATGTCCGTGACAATGATCTGATCTCCCGAGGCCTCCTTGAACTCAGTTTGTAGTGCAACGAATCTGGCTGTCCCGCTCGACGCAGTTACTCCAACTCCGGGGGCCTCAGGATACGCCACATCCGGGATTATGGCCTTGCCCTCGTATGGCGGCAGTCCCTTCATCCTCTCGGCAAACTCCGCCTTGACCTTGCCAAGGGAATCAGCATTCGTGAGCAGTTCCATTCCGATGGATGCGAGGCCCTGCGATGCCACGATTGCTCCCTGAATGCCATACACGGAACCCGACTGCACAGCTGAACTCGCGGAATGGCCTGGGGCGCCAGGCGTCCAGGTGGCAACACTCATGGTCGCACTCGGTGTCTTCCATGTTACATCGCCGATGGGGTCCGATCCGAAACTCTGCCCACCTGTGGGCTCCTTCACCTCGGCATCGGGCACGCCCTTCACGCCGAGAGCTTCCATGGCGGCCATGTCGGTGGCACTGAACTGCGCAGGCTCTATCGTTTTCAGAGTGTCGGCCATCATGTATGCAAGGGTCTTGTTGGGCACCTTGTTATATATGCCGGAACTGAATCCTATCTCAAGCTCGGTCCCTGTGGCGAGAGCCGCCCCCTTGGCGCAGTCGTCGATGCGGGCCCTGGCTAGGGAGACATCGGGGTACTTGGGGCCGCGGATGAAGTATCGGCTCGCGGCTGTGGCAGGCACGATATTGGGCGCTGCTCCGCCATCAGTGATCACGTAGTGGATCCTCATCTCCTGTATGAGATGCTCTCGCAGGTAGTTCACGGATACGTTCATTATCTCAACGGCGTCGAGCGCACTCAGGCCCTTCTCAGGCGCAGCCGAGGCGTGAGCAGCTTTGCCCTTGAACTTATACTCGACATGGTCCATGGCCATGGTGCTGCCGTACTCGGACCCGTTCTCATCACTGGCATGGAAGCTAATGAGAGCATCCACATCATCGTAGTAGCCTGCCGCAGCAACCAGAGGCGCGACATCCCACACTTCTTCCGCTGGGTTAATGAAGATCTTAACAGTGCCTGGCAGACCGTGAGCCTGCAGGGCCTCCTTGATCGAGATCGCAGCCACCACCCCAGCAGCAGTGTTCAGGTTGTGCCCGCATCCATGGCCAATCCCAGGCAGGGCGTCGATGTCTTCATATATCCCTAACACGGGAGCGCCCGATCCCCAGGCAGCCACAAGGGCGGTGGGCACTCCGGCCACCGACTGCACGATGCTGAAACCAGCGTCAGCCAGCACTTGATGCACCTTTATGTATGATTTGTACTCAGCGAGGCCAATCTCAGCGTAATCCCAGAGCGACTTGGCGATATCGGTGGTCAAGCCGGCGTGGGCAGCAGCGTACTGAGCCGCAGTCGCCTTCGGATCAGCCGCAGTCGCCCCGGGCAGGGCAAGGAATGCGATTGATATACATGCAGTAATCAGTGAAATTGATGCAATCCTCCAGATGTGTTTCATAGCAGGTGGCGACCTCCTTATGTTGTCCGCATGCACGGATTATACTCCGTATGTTTATGCAATGCAAGCGCATTTTAACGTTTTGCAGAGCGTCTCCATGTGCATTTCCGCACTTACTGGCGTTCCCTGAGCGCTCCGACGCATCTCATGCCTCCCCTGCCTCATTGCTATTCCGACCATGCCCCTCTGTCCTCATGTCCTCATGTCCTCATGCCGATCATGCCGGATCCGCACCACAGTAGTCAACTCCGTGGTGCTTCACAGGGAACAGCTCGAAAAGGCCCTCAAGCGAAAACACTTGATGGGCAATGACATGGAGGTCCACAGAATCCTCCTTGCTTCCTCGGATGGAGGCGGCGGTGATCTTCATCAGGCCAATGTCCCTGGCATCTGCGATCTGCACACCTCGAAATGGCACAGTCGGAAACAGCAGTCCATGCCTATAATGCATGAACGTTGCTCTCACGCGGGCTGAAGAAGTCCAGATCTAGCGACTGCCTGTGGCCGAGCTGTAGGGATGCCCCAGTGCCATCGGCCAGGTAGTAGTTCTGCTAAAGGCGCGCGGTTTTCAGCGATAGGCGGCAGTTGTTTCTGATAACCTCGACTATCGGCTGAAAAAACCTTCAATCCTGTGCCGTCAGGGTTCCGAATGTGGGCTGGGGTTCCGAGGGCGCCCAGAATACTGGCGCCTCGGCCCCCAGACCACCAGCATTGTTGGCGCCCCAGCGGGCATGGAGACACACGTTTGGCCAGGTCGGGTGGTCAGCGTGGCGCGCTGCTGCAGCTGCGCGCCACGCATATGGTCCCCGGCTGCGTCCCCGCGCCGCCTGACGAGGTGTGACCGAGCACTGGAGTGATAATGTCGATGAAACCAGCATTGAGACGCCCGCGATGTCGATGAAACCAGCATTGAGATCCTCCAAACGCGCGTTCCGGCGAGATTGGCGATACTGCGCGCGAGAGGGCGGGATCATGGCATAATGTGGCGCGGCTGACTTGCAGCTAGACGTGTTTTGGGATATTGCCCGCGCGCGTCATGGAATCTGCGCGAACCTCGACCGCAGGAGTCGGATCGTCAATGTCGACCAATTGGACACTGACCCCGTGGTCAATGTCCAATTGAGTGGCATTGAGCGCGCGATAATGCCGGTTTGGCCGACATTGACAGCCTGCGGGACCGGAATCTTGAGAACAACGGCGCCGCATCAGCGGCTGTAAACGGCATGCGAGACGTTGCCTTCCGCGATGCCAAGGCAATGCCCCAGGTGCAAAGCACCCAACGAACTCAGGGTTGCAGCGAAAACCGAGCGATTGAACGCCCAAGGGTGCTGAACACGAGTTATGCCATTCCTATAATGCCCACCGTACAACCCACAAGCCCACCTGGCTCCCTTACTGACTTGGGCGCGGGAGCATGTCGTGCGGGGATGCGCGGTCAGGCGCCGTCTGTGTCCTTCATGGGCTCGATTATGCTATGATCATCCCATAAGAGGTGATCTTCATGGACTGTGAAAAGGTCGCAGATACGCTCGTAGGCTGGCTGCGTGAGCAGGTGTCGGCGGCTCGCTGCCGCGGAATGGTGTTTGGGCTCTCCGGGGGTCTTGATTCCGCGGTAGTAGCTGGCCTGGGAATGAGGGCGATACCCGATGAATGCCTTGGCGTTATCATGCCGTGTCATTCCGACCCTGGCGACGTGCAAGATGCACAGCTCGTGGCCAGCGCGTTCGGCCTTCCCGTGATTACGTACGAGCTCGGACCAGCCTATGATCTCCACTTCGCTAACCTCTCCAAGCTACTCTCAGGCTACGCCCATGAGGAAGGCAAACCTGTGGATGTGGCCAGCAAGGACACGAGCGCCGTCCCTCTTGGGCCGACCTTTGATCCCTCGCGCGCCCGGATGGCGAAGGCCAATCTCAAGCCCCGCCTTCGCATGACTGCTCTGTACTACTTCGCCAACATGCTGAACTACTTGGTGGTAGGCACGAGCAACAAAAGCGAGCTCACAGTGGGCTACTTCACGAAGCACGGAGACGGCGGATCCGATTTGCTGCCCATAGGCGGGATGGTGAAGATGCACGTCCGGGAGCTGGCTGCCTACCTCGGAGTTCCGCAGCCGATCATTGACAAGCCGCCAACGGCCGGGCTGTGGAGCGGGCAGACTGACGAAGGCGAGATGGGCATGACCTACGCAGAGCTGGATCGCTACATACTCACCGGCATCGCACCAGACAGCGTACGTGATCGGGTAAGTTGTTTGAACCGTGCTGCTCAACACAAACTCAGCAGGCCTCCGATTCCGAACCTGACGCTTGACTGATCTCCTCCGTCACCCAGAACTGCACGTTGACTGCCCCCGGGTCCGCCACAGCGCGGGACCGGGGGCCTCATAGCCTCACGCGAGCATGGGCGAGTGCTTCATCACGGGCCTGTTCCTCCAGCCGGTCATCAAGGGGCGGCAGTGCACAGAGGCCGCTGGCTTTGCCATATTTCCTTGCGACAGCCGCCTTGATCAGCTCGTCGCATAGGGCCGGGTTTCTCGGAAGAAGGGGGCCGTGCAGGTAGGTGCCTACCACGTTTCTGAAGACCACCCCTTCTCCCATGTCTCTGCCATTGTTCCCCGACCCCCTGAGCACTCTGCCCAGTATTCGCACCCGTGGCCCCAGGTAAGTCCGGCCTGAGTGGTTCTCGAATCCCACCAGGGTCATTCTCTTTCCTCTGAACTCGGCATCTACCACGATATTGCCTGTGAGGCGCACGGCGCCTGACTCAGTCCAGGCATCAAGCACTCCTATGCCTGGCAGCTGCTCGCCGGTAGGCAGCCGGTAGTACCTCCCCAGTAATTGATAGCCGCCGCATACCGCCAGGACAACCGCATCGGATTCAACGGCGCCGGAGAGATCCTGTGCCTTGTAAGACATCAGATCGTGGGCGACAAGTCGCTGCTGACGGTCCTGCCCTCCGCCGATGAACAGGATATCGCATCTGGATAGGTCGCCCGGTCCGCCAAGCGATACCTCTACAATCCTCACCCTGATGCCTCTCCACTCACACCTTCGCCGAATGGTTAGCATGTCGCCTGCGTCGCCGTATGTGTTCATCAAGTCGGGGTACAGGTGGCATACGCGCAGCTCCATCATGTCATGTGCAGTCTCCTTTTCGGATCCTAGGCGATACTGGCCCAGGTCAGGAGCGCCAGAATTCCGGAAGATGAGCCCGACGTCTCATTCGCTCACGCACATCTAGCATTGCCGTGTATGTGGGAAGGATCGCGAGGGTCTCACCTGGCTTCACGGAAGCGAGGGTTCTCTCCAGTGCTCGCCCGATGGACGGCTCGCAAGCGATGCGTTCCTGCGCAACGCCGGCATACTTCAGCCTCAGAGCCATATCCCACGCGCGAGTCCCTGAGCATACCAGGGTCCGGATCCGAGGAAACCTCGACACCAGGGCGCGGAGGTCCGCGTCCCATATCCACGACACATCTCGCCCATCAGCGTACCGATCGTTCAGGCACATAAGGATCGCCCCGATGGACTCGTCCAAGGCCACCGACTTCGCAACCTCAGAGAGCCCGACCGGGTTCTTCACGAGGATTAACCTGACCCTGACCTGGCCAATCATCATCTGTTCCATCCGGCCAAACGCCGAATGTGTTCCCTTGATGCCTTCCGCGACGGCTCTTTCCGAGGCCCCGAGCGCAAGCGCGCACGCTCCGGCTGCGAGTGCATTATACACGTTATACAGACCAGGTATGGCGAGCGATACGTCTAGAGCAATCCGGGCGCCGCCAGGCTGCCCCCCAAAGGAATCCGGGGCCTCCAGCGTGAACGACCACAGAGACCCGGGCCTCTCGGCAAGATCGCGCGCCACGAAGTGTGCTCGCGGGTGGGATGCTCCGCATTTGGGGCAGGTATAGCGCCCCAGATGGCCGAGTATGGTGTACTCGTAATCGTAATGCGCCCCACACACAAGGCAGTTCACGGCGTCCCTTGCGCCTGCTGCGGCAGGGTCGCCCCCAGTGCACGGCCCAGAGGGCGTGCTTGCGATCTTCTGCTTCTGAGGTTCCACGCTGAAGAATAGCGACTTGCACCGTGCAGTTCTGGCCAGATCTGCGACTAGAGGGTCGTCCGCGTTGAGAATTAGGACGCTCCGAGCCGAAAGCTTATCCGTGGCCTGCCTTATCAGGCTGAGGGTTGTGTCCACCTCCCCATATCTATCCAGCTGATCCTTGAAGCAGTTGGTCACTACGACCGCAGCCGGGGCCACCTCAGGCACTACGCACCGCATGCTGGCTTCGTCCACCTCCAGGACGAGCAGATCAGCGGAAAGCCGTCCCGATAGAGACGATGCGCCGATCACAGCGGAGGCGACTCCGGCCGGCATGTTTGCCCCAGATGCGTTGCCGGCAACACGGAGCCCCTCCTTGAGAAGGGCCTGTGTGATCAGGCGGCAGGCGGTGGTCTTGCCATTGGAGCCGGTGACGACCACTGCCCTGCAGTGTGAGCGTCCGACTATCTCCGCCACGACGCCAGGGGCAATCCCCTCGGCCAACAGGCCGGGAAGGGATGATCCTCCGCCAACGCGGGCAAGCCGTGAGCCCGCCCGTGCCGCCCTTCCCACCAATACGACTGCCGCAGTGCGCACTGACTGACACAACCCGCGGTTCACAGCATCACCAAGTTTCCATGGGCGTTGGCGCGGTTGGCGAGACCGCCGCCACCGATAGCTCTGTGTAGTCCCGCAGTATGGTCGGAGAAGTGAATACCCCATTCTGCCCTACGACTAGTGTATTCTCGAAGCATTGATGGACGGAACGTATGCTGAACGAACCAAACTCCCCAACCGCCGCGCTGATTCTTGGCATGCCCCATCAGAAGGGTTCGCACCGGTATTCGGCGAATGAACCCGAGACAAATCACCCTGTCTCTGTAATGTCGACGCTCATCAACCCTTCAGCCTTCGGGGGGCCCATCCTTGCTGATTGCGCTCGCCCGAGAGACAGGGTTCGGCAACGCAAGAATGGAGGAGATCTGAGTGGCGATGGAAGCGCCGGTGAACTGCGTCCTCTCTGCCTCAGAGCAAGCCAGTCTCCTTAATTCGATCCTCCAGGCATCCAAGTGTGACATCATGTATTTGGACTCAAGTCTGGTTCTGCGTGCATTGAACGCGAAGTGCGCCGAGAGGGCAGGCGGCTCCGCTGCAAGTTTCATAGGCAGGCGGCTTACCGACGCTTTCCCCCATTTCTACGTTGCCGTGAAAGACGCACTGTTCGAAGCACAGCGATCTGGCAACCCTATTCCAGAGCGTTCGCTGCGCATGATCACCGATTCTGGCGAGCGTGATTATGAATGCAGCATTATTCCAATTCACGAAGATGGCAGATTCACTGGATGGATCGTGTTCAAGCGCGATCCCATGCAGAGACCAGATGCGGATTGTGTTGCGCAGCAGATCCCAGAAGGCCAGGATGCGATGGCGGACTTCATCGGCAGTATGGTGAATGCAGCCCCCGTGGGCACCGCGATCATCAACGCGTCATCCCTTCGATATCAGGCCGTGAACTCGAGATTCACCGCCATGGCCGGGATATCCACTCCCGCGTCGAAGCTGCGCGGCGTGGCAGTGCGTGAGACGCTGCATAAGCACAACTCGGGAGTCACGCACTCCCTTATAAAGGAAACAATCGAGACAGGCAGACGCATCAGCGTGTGCACATACTCCTCAGCCCCCGAACGTGTGCTGGGTTACACGTGTTGGACTGTCGACTACATTCCGATCTCGGGGCCTTCTTCAGGAACAGCGAGTGTCATGGTGACGGTCTCCGACATTACCGAACAGGTCTCATCCATGAGAAAGCAGGAATCCCTTGCGGCAATCGCACACGATCTGAACCGCGGCAACGATCTCTCCAAGGCGCTCGCGGCAACCGGGTCGAAGTGCGCGGCCATGCTATCTGCGGACTACTTCTCGTTGTTCCTAGACACACCGTCCAGCGACTCGCCATATGCCTTCGTGGAGTCTTCCGCCTCTGGCTGGAAGCCAGATCTCACACCCGACATTGCCCAGGCATGTCTGAAACAGGTCATGGAGTCATCCAGACCGATCTATTATGCTGCGCGCGAGGCCGCCGCGGGAGACCACGCTCTTCTACAGGTCGCCGGAGCGCAGAGGGCCCTCTGTGCGCCTCTGATCTCCCTCGGCAAGTTCCTGGGCATGCTTACATTCCTGTTCCGCAGCGAAGGCCCTGAACTCACCCCGGAAGACATGTCATACGTAGGTCTAGTAGCCGAGCAGTGCTCAATGGCAATCGCGCGTGAAGGAGCCTTCGCCGAGCAGGCGAGGTTTCTCGCTGCCGAACAGGAAGCCAGAGCGATCGCCCAGCATTCCGCGGAGACGATGGCGGCACTCCTGCAGAGTTTCGAGGACGGCGTCATCATATTCGACGGGTCCGGCAACCTCGTGCTGGCAAACCCCAATGCTCAGAGGCTGACCGGCCTGTCGCCCCAGGAATTCGGCAGGATGCTTGTCTCCAGCAGCGCGGAGATGGTCTCTCTCGATGGCTCAGAAGTGCTCGAAACTGAAATGCCATATCGCAAGTTGGTGGATGGACGCAGCGTCGCGAATGATGAATACCTTGTAAGCTGCGGCGATGGACAGCGCAGAATCCTTTCCTTCAGTGGAGGGGTGCTGAGGGACCCAGATGGCAGGGTCACATCGGCCATCATCACATTCCGCGACACCACGGATATTCACGAATTGGAGCAGACGAAAGAGGAATACGTGAGGATTGTGTCCCACGATCTCAGGACTCCCCTCACACTGATCATGGCCAGGGCCCAAATGGCTCTCAAAATGACCGATAGGCCTGATGCCGTCCACGCTCATGCAGATGCTATCGTGAAGGCCGCGCGGAACGCAAACTCGATGATATCTGACCTTACAGAGTCCTCGAGAATCTACTCGAGGCAGTTGCACCTCAGAAAAGGGCTGTCTGATCTTGTCATGTTCCTCCGCGATCTCATGGAACGGAGTGCGGATAGTCCTGGATTCCACAGGGTAGCCCTGCACCTCCCAGCAGAGCGGCTCATGGTGGATATGGATTCGGCGCGGGTGGAGCGAATGGTGATGAACTTGGTGTCGAATGCTCTCAAGTACTCCCCGTCAGACTCCGAGGTATTAGTGTCTGTAGCACGAAACGGCAACGAGGCGGTCGTGTCTGTGGTGGACAAGGGCGATGGAGTGTCTCCTGAGGATGCTGTCCGGATATTCGAGAAATACTACCGTTCCCGCGAGGCCCGGGACAGATGCGAAGGGCTAGGGCTCGGTCTATATATAACCAAGGCTCTCGTAGAGGCGCACGGAGGGCGAATTTGGCTAACAAGCGCGCTCGGCGCCGGAAGCACCTTCACGTTTGCCCTACCTCTTGAGGAGGACCCGCGCTAGTCGGCGCAGGAGACGACACTATCGGGCGAAGGGGGCGAAGCGGCAGGCGGCGAGGCCAGGAGCTGTTGTCCTGGGTGTCTGGATTCACGTCGGATGTGACTTGCTTTGCGGGGATATGCTGCAGAACGCACAGGTCAGGTCGTTCTTGGCATTCGTGGCGAATTGGCATTCGTGGCGAATGCGACCAGCCTGTTGCTTGAGGCAGAGTAGTGCTGTAGAGAAAACCGAATGGAGAAGACTCTCTCTCTTTCCTTCAGTACAACCTGTGCTATGCGATGGCGATGTAGGCCTAGTTCACATCGAAATGCGGGTCGTATGGGGCGACAGTACGGATTTCGTACTGGGAACGCTGAGTGCCTGTACGGATTTCGTACAACACCGACGGCGAAACCGGCGAATGGCCTTCGAAGCGCGGACGATTATGCCAATAAGAGCACCAGATGCCAACCACGGAATGGCTTGATTACATAATTTAGGATGAAACGAGCCCTTTGGGGTCCCACTGGCGGCCGACTAGACCAAGCGCTGTACGGAATCCGTACTGGTTGCCCGGCGAACCAGTACGGATTCCGTACAGTACTCACGGTACGCATAGAACTATCGCCTCGAACCACAGTGAGTAAGCTCAGATGCCCCAGACTCAGAGAGCGGCGTGGATAATGGTGCTGAATACTGGTTTTGATGGCCCTGGCGCGCCAGGGCGCCAACTATTCTAGCGCTGCGACCGCCGAGCTATAGATACCCACTTCGTACGAGTGTTTCCTTTGCGGACTCTGTGTCTTCATGAGCCACCATCACTACCGGCCCTGTGCATCCCATTCCGGTGGACGCGTAGATTCCCGCGGCCCAAAGCGCCTGCACAGCCTCATCGAGCTGCAGAATGTCGACGCCGGTGATCTCGTGAGTGGTTACCTTCGTCGGCGGCGCCGCTGCCTCAGCATGCGCGCTGCCATCGGCCCCAGCAGATGCAGCGCAGCCGGCCTCTGCCTTTGCTTTATCTGTTCCAGTAACAGCAGGCCACCCAGCCCCACGTGCCGCAGCGAACTCCGCCGCGGCCACCTCGCGCAAGCGCCCGTTTACCAGATCAGCAGCGTATCGGATCGCCGCGGCCACCACCGGAGCGCCTGATGCGCGAGAGAGGATCATGATGATCCTGTTGTACCCCTCGCCAACTCCAGGACCATAACCGTACCCCGATGCCTCGTAGTCACCGCCTGTGGTGAATGCTGAGAAGATCTTCATGAGCAGGTTTCCCGTGAGAGTGTCGCAGACCATCACATCTGGAGACCCCATGAGGAGATCGTTTCCGCGCATCACTGCTCCGCCGTCAGATCTTGCGGATCCCGCGAACGAGACGGCATACCCCGCCTCCGCGAGCCTCCGCAATCCCCGCTCTACCTGCCTCGCTCCGTCCACATTGAGAATGCCCACAGTCGGCTCAGCCACTCCGCAGGCCTTAGCAGCGGCAACACCATACACCGCGTTCTTGATCATGTTCTCCACCCTGTCAGTGCCCGATGTGCCGGTTGTGGTGGCGATGAACATCTCCCGGCCCCTGCCTGGAGTCACAACGCGCCCTACCGTGGATACGCCTATCGGGAAACTGTAGTGCATGGTGACACACGCGTCGATCTCCCCGGAATCCAGCAACTCCTCCATACGGCGGTGCTGCTCGTGCTCGTCGGCCGCGCAGTGCGCACCCCGGGGCCCGATGAGCACGACCTCAAGATCCGAGCATGACTTCGCCGCAAGCTCGGCGCCGCGGATGATCTCCTCGGGTCCATGTTCAGAGCCTAGCACTGTAAGCCCTATGCGCGGCTTACGGGCCGCATGTCCTGGTCCGAACCCGGCTTCGAGTCCGAGTCTGGGTCCGAGTCCGCGCCCGGGTCCGAGTTCGAGCCCGGTTCCGACTCCGGGTCCGGCGGCGCCGCCTCCGCAGCAGCCCGTCGTATGTCCTGCCTCGGCCGCTCCCGAATCCCCAGGGTTCGGCTCCAGTAAGAATGATACTCCATCGAACAGGTTGGTCATGCGCCCAAGGAACAGCGAACCCTTGCCGATGATCTGTGCGCGCCGCATCCTTCCGGCCATGAGTTCCTCTCTGAAGTATCCGATTAGTGGTACGCCTGACGGAATGTGCCCCTGTGTGGGTGCGAACCCGGGCAGACTTTTGGCCTCCACGAACGCGTTTATGTCGGTACGTGCGATTTCGCCCTTCTTCACAGCAAGGGCAGCTATCATCTTGACGTTGGCCTTGGGCACATCGCCAGCCCCTGCAGGCTCGGTGATCTCAGGGTTCTGCATCTCAGGAGAGTACTTGTCCACGTCCGAAAGCTTGAGCCCTACCCTCTCCAAAGGCTCAACCACAATTGCGGTCATAACGGCCTGCGGAGATGAGCCTGAGCCTATGGTGTGTCTACCCACAGCGTCAGTCCGGATGATAGGGCTGACGCCATCGTTTGCCGAAACCAGAACCGCGAACGCTCCCAGCACATCCTCGAGAATCGGCAACCCCTTATTCACGTGGTCTCGCCCGTTCATCCCCAGTTTGGCCGTGGCGCCGCCGGCGACCACCGCCACATTGCGGAACACGCCCGCCTTCACAAGCGATGCAGCGTTGACCAGTGCATGGGAAGGCGCTGCGCAGAACCCGCGCACATCGCATCCAGTGGCATTCACACATCCGGCCATCTCGCCCACTGCTTTGGCGAAGTTGCCGCCGCCGCGCTGGTTCATGTCTCCACACGCTTCCTCAGAGCACTCGATGATGTAGTCGATCTCCCCGGCATCGATACCCATGTTGTGAATGAGGCGCCTGAGAGCCAGTACACCGGAGGCCTTGGCCGCAAGATTCTCCATCATCACATGGGACGACAGGTTCCGATCCCGCTCATGGGCTGCCCTCACACACCCCACGAGCCGCCCCGCGCTGTACAGAGGCTCAGCATGGGCATCGCGAACCAGGTGCTCGATCTCCTCAGTCGGCGCGCCGCTCCCGAGCCTGGCTGAATCGCTCTCTCGCCACACAGGGCTCGCCGCCATCGCGGCGGCAATGCCCTTCGCGAAGCTCTCCTCCAGTGCCACCAGGTCAAAACTGTCCACAATCCTCATCAGGCCGTAGAACTCGTCCTCCGGCAGCACCTCGCCGTACCTGCCGACTCGCTTCGCGCCTTCCAGGGGTTTGCCGTGCCAGGGCCGCGCAATGCCTGCGAGTTCAGCCGGGGTGATGTTTCCAATATAGGCCTGGTTCGGGGGATAACTCATGCACTGTTCATATGTGCGAAGATGTTTAGGCAGTTCCTTAAGGTATTCAGAATCCGGGTTGGCCTCTCGCTCCATCGTTTGGGTTGTTCCCATCTCGAGGAGCAGAGATGGGGCATGAACAAGGGCGTAGCTAACGCCACGAATGACGGGGTAGTCCATCCAGACACCTCCTGACGCATCTTTGACGATGGGTCCCGGCACATAGCGCCACCCCATGCCGCATGCATTATGCAGCATGCAGAACAGAGCCTGGCGCTTGCGCCGGGACCCCCGACTCGCTCTTAAGTCTACTTCTCGAAGACGGTCTGGTCCTCCACTTCGGTCTGGAGAGCCCTAAGCGCCCTCTCAACCAGACCACGGCGGAGTCGCTTCTCATCTTCAGGTGTAAGCGATGGATTGCCCAGCGGGTGCGGAATCGCAACTGTAGGCACTATCCGGTTCGCCCCAACCGTAATGGAGATGGGGACCACGGTGCACATGTGCACGACTGGGAGCCCCGCGCGCTCTATTTCTTTGACCATCGTTGCACCGCAACGTGTGCAAGTGCCTCAGGTGCTGGTTAGGATGACGCCCTGGACTCCGGCCTCAACCAGTTCCTTTGCGATGGCCGCAGCGTACTTCTTCGCGTTTGCCACAGAAGTGCCGTTGCCAACCGTTGCGTAGTAGTAACGATGAAGCTTACCGATAACGCCTTCGCGCTCCAGGTCTCTCATGACATCCACTGGCAGAACCCGGTTTGGCGCGGCATTGGCATACACCGGGTCGTAGCCTCCGTGGGCGGTCTGATGGCTCTGATCGGTAAGGGTGCTGATCCCCTCAAGGTCGTACTTCCCGTACTTCGAAGCCGAGGAGGACTCAATGTGATCGGGGTTGCCCTTCGGCACGATCCCGCCCGAGGTAACCAGAGCGATAGTGGCATGGGCCATGTCCTTGATCGCCGCGTTGGGATGCACCCGGTCGAAATGGGGCATCGCATACTCGGTTTCGAAGGAATCGCCCATGAGCTTCTTGACTAGCATATCCACGGCGCGCTTCGATCCCCGCTCAGTGGCGAAGTAGTTCTGCCTTATGCCACGGCTGAGGTAACCATCGGTCGCAGGATTCGTGGGCTCCCCATGAACCAGCTTGCGCGCGAGCGCGGCCATCTTAGGGACGGCAGTGCGCATTCCGGCCGCGCTGTCGCCGGTTTGAACGATGTAGGCCTGCTTGCGGAACATGTCAACACCGGGGTTCTCCTGATACATTCCGGTGACCACCGGAATCTGGAGTTTCTCCGCAACTGCTGCGCACACTGCGCCGCAGGCTACGCCGTAACGTCCCGCGTTGAAGGCAGGGCCGGCAATGAGCAGGTCGGGTTCGTACTTCTGGATGAGAGCAACCACCTCAGCTGTGGCCGTCTCCATGTTCTCGCCGAAATACGTGTCGCCGCAGATGACTGTCCCGACGATTTCCGCCTGATCCCACAGGGCCGCGGCAAACGCCATTCCGGGGCCTACGAGGCCTGCCTTGTCAAAAGGACGGATTCCAGCCTTGTCTTCTCCCCCAATCTGCCCGAAAAACTGGTTGAGGTAGTGGACTATCCGCACTTTCTTGGTCATTACGCTCTCCCCCCCTGGGAGAAGCTAGCCCAACTCGCCGTCCTAGTACTTGCTGTACTGCTGGCGGATTGTGCTAACCTCCTTCTTGATGGCATCTACGTCGAGAACCATCTCCATCATGCTCACTTGGGCTTCCCACACTGCGGGGTCAATCTCTGCCTTGATCTCGTCCTCCAGAATGTGCCATACGCTCAGTCCCAACTGGACTCCCGCTAACGGACCTGCATAGGTCGGGTCTCCGTTGCTCACAGTCTCCGCTGTGAGGCCTGACGCTTCCGCCTCGGCCCCTCCAAGCACGATGACTATGTTCTCTGGCCCGTACTTCTCGGCCAGTTCTTTAACCCGCCTCTGGTTCTCTAGGTCCATTGCGCCGGCGGCCGTTCAGACAAAGCACTCGCTGACGGAGAAGATAATCTCGCCACCAGCCGACTTGACGCACTCATCTATGGCGCCGCCAGGTATACCATCGCGGTCGCCCAGGGCTACGATCTTCTTACCCTTGAGGATCAATTGCGGCATCTCCTTTCCCGTGTAATGTGAAGTTGCTGCTGCTACGCCTCGCGAGCGGAAAGCTCCGAGAAGCCAAGCTCGCAAGTAGCGCCGGTGATAACCTGGATCTCAGCGGTAATGGACCCATGGGCTGCGAGGGATCCGTTCCAGCCGCCCGCTATGGTGTCGGCCGCGTCTGGATGGCCGATGACTTTCTTCATAGGAGGCAGGACGATCACTTCGTTGGCATTCCCCGCCGTCACGACAGCGTCTGCCAGGGGGTTCGCATCAGCCAATGACTGCGATGCGCCATCCCGGCCAGCATACTCGTCGGTAACGAGAACGGTCTTGATGCCCTTCTTCTCCAGCTTCACGCAGTTCATGATGAGGTCGGCATCGGGGTTTCCGAAGCCCTCCTCCGACACGATGGCTGCGTCGGCCCCGAGCATCTCAACGAGCTTCGACGCGAAGTTCGAGGAGCGCTCCTTGTCGGCCAGAGTCACGTTCTCGTTGGTGACCACCACGCCGATGAAGTTGATGTCCTTCCCATGCCTGGCAAGGAGATCATGGATGACTGGCGAGTTCTGGTGATGGTAGGTAGTGTTCTTGTCGCACGCAGAGACGCAATTCCCGGAGACTATGGCGCCGTCCATCACCTCAGTTGGGTAGATCAACGTGGGCAGAGTGCGCTTGGCATCGATGCCATACACGTAGGTGTCGTGCAACAGCCCCTGGCTCTGGAGCATGTATACATACACTACCTTCGGCAGACCCGGGAAGGCCTTGACTTGATCGAGAAGAGGCATAACCTCGAACGACTCGATCTCATCCGGCTCTACAACCCGACCGGCCTCGCCGATGAACGTTGCGATCTTCAGCCCTGCCATGCGGACGACGGCCTCATGCTCGTGCTGGGGCAGGCCCGGCGCAGGTTCGCACACGACCACCACGTTGTTGAGCTTTGAAAACGGAGTGTACGCGGCGCCAGGGCCGCTCATGTCGATGATGCCCTCCTGGAACCCGACGATCCGGCCGGTGGTGATCACGGCTGCGCCGGAAAGCACATGAGTGCGGCCATTGCCGACCATCTCGACCTTGCTCACCATTCCTGGGAACACGCCGCCAGTCCCGGAGACCTTGACTCGAGGTTCGATTACGTCCTTCACAGGGATGATGCGGATTTCCTCCCCGGGGCGGGCAAGCTCGACCTTGACATCGACGATCCTCTCATCCTCGCGGGCGATCGCCTCGATTGCGGCCTTGTCCACGTAGAGGACACCGTTCTCCACCTTGGTGACAGGTCCGAACTGAACGTCTTTGATGCGTATCTTGCCAAGTTCTAACCGCATTTGTCTCACCTCCAGAGCAGTCACTCAGATCTGCTCCTTGATCATCGCCTCGATGTTGGCGACAGTCGCATCGTCCTTCGTCAACTCCGCGATCTTCTCACCATTCCTGTACATGCAGATCGTGGGAAGACCCAGCACCCTCTGGCCAATGGCCAGCCTGCGATTTTCCAAGACATTGAGCTTGCAGAACTTGATCTGTTTGCCATACTTCTCGGACAGCGCCTCAACCTCAGGAACCAGAGCCATGCATGGCTCGCACTTAGTGCTCCAGAAGTCCACAAGCACAGGGCCGGGAATCTGCAGCACCTCAGCTTCGAAAGTCTCCTTATTGACCTCAAGCATCTCATTCACCTCCTTTGCAGTGACGCTAGAAGAATCCCACAGCTAGTCGCCATAGCTGCGCGCCACAATCACTCGCTGCAGCCATTCGCCACCGCTATTCGCCACCGCTATTCGCCACAACTGCGCATTATGCTCGCTACCTTCGACTCGAGCTCCGGCCCTGCCGCCGCTTCCGCGACCTTCTCAATCAGGCGCCCCCTATGGAAGAAGGCCAGGGCTGGTGCTGCGGTGATGCCGTAACGCTTAGCGACACGCTGATTCTTGTAGATGTCGATCTTAACCAGCACGAGCTTATCCGCATTTGCCTCCGCGATCTTCTCAATGGCAGGCATCAGCTCGAGGGAAGCCGGAGATGTAGGACTCCAGAAGGTGACCAGCACCGGAAGCTCGGGCTCCAGAACCATCTCGCGGAAGCCCTCTTCCTCGTGGATGTACTTCTCGGCGGCTATTGCAGCAGCGGCGCCGTCGCCGGCGGCCGTCACTACCTGCCTGATGAACTTCACCCTGGCATCGCCGGCGCAGTATACGCCGTCAACTGAGGTTTCGAGCATGTCATCAGCGATTACATAGCCGCGCTGGTCCATTTCGACCACACCGCGGAGAAACTCGGTCTTGGGCACGGTTCCGACGAACATGAACACCCCGTTGGTCTCGATCTCCATCATCTCGTTGGTCTTGATGTTCTTGACGACGACTGTTTCCACGATCCCGTCGCCGCGGATCTCGGCCAGGACTGAGTTCCATACCCACTTCAGCTTGGGATTCTTGAACGCTCGCTCCCGAATGATGGCGGTAGCGTCGAGAACTCCTTCGTCGTGGACCACGATGATTGTAGCCGAATTCACGAATTTGGTGAGGTACATCGCCTCTTGCAGAGCAGAGTCGCCGTTGCCCACGATGACCACGTCGAGGTCGGTGAAGAAATCCGCATCACACGTCGCACAGTAGGAAACGCCCTTCCCACGCAGCTCCCGCTCGCCTGGAACACCCAGCATACGCGGCTCGGCGCCAGGCGCGACGATGACTGCCTTCGCGATGTAATCGTTGCCCTTGCGGGTCCGGATCAGCTTACGCTCTGGCGTGAACTCCACGGAGGCGACATCCTCTTTCAGGATCTCGGCCCCGAACTCCTGTGCGTGCTCGGCGAAGAGCTCCATGAGCTTCGGTCCGCTCATACCCTTGGCGAACCCAGGGTAGTTCTCCATCGACTCTGTTGTGCTGGCCTGCCCGCCCGGCCGTCCCTTCTCCAGCACAACAGTTGTGAGCCTGGCGCGTGAAGCGTAGATTGCGGCCGAAAGGCCTGCGGGTCCGCCTCCGACGATGGCGACGTCAACTTCTCTAGTGGCCATTTATCGCTGCCCCCTCATCTTGCCCTCATCAGCATCGTTCAGCTGTGTAAAAACGCGGTTCGGGATGTGTTGCGCTCCCAGACTCTCCACAGCACTCTGCATGAGCGTGAAATCGATTAGCTGGAAGTCGTCGTCGAGCCTTGCAGGCATCTGCGCGGCAACGGCAGTTGCGACGCTCTCCTTGGCCCGCGTCGTGTCGCCGCGGCGAGCGAACCTCGGAGGCCCGAGTCGCGCGGCAACTGATAGCGCCCCCTCGATCAGCCGGAGCGAGTCGTAGTCGACTGTGGCAGCAGGAACATCCCCCACGACAATCGACCGATATGGTGTTTGGTTAGGCTTGACCGAACCGGCCAACGGGTGAGTGAGAAGGCAGTGGCAACGGTGGACAAGGTCTCTTGCCCTGAGAAAAACCTGATTAGCACTGCCGTCGATCCATTCAGTGCTCTCGGGCCACCGCGCAGCTACAGACGGGTTGTTTGTGATGATCCGATAGTGCAACGGCATGATCGTGAGCACCTCCATTACGCCGCGGAGTTAGTGTGAGCATCCTTGCGGAAAATGAAAAAGGCAGAGAAAACAAGTACGGCAATGCAGATGCCGTATTGCTTCTCTGTCCTTGGAACCTGAGAGATTTACTCCTTCGGTGCCCTCGCGAAGCTTTCCAGAGGCGCCGTCCAGTCGCGGTCCTTCTGCCTGAGAGTTTGTGGATACTGCCTCGGCTTGGCAGAGTACCTTTGCTCCTTCGGCGCCCACTACAGGCTACACGCCACTAATGAGACTCTCCCGCGACCTTCCTCCGGCTAGCACTATTACACCTGCTAGTGTATTATCTCACAATACCAGTGTCAAGACGAAGGCATTCCCAATTCCCTCGGTATCTGCAAAAGGACCACAGGCTTGTTCCTGATTGCCATCGAAATTCGAGAAGGATTCGGACGCGGAGTGTGTAAAGTATTCGCGCAGTGTCTCGGCGCCCGGCCTGCCGCGGGGCCGCCGCGGCAGGCCGAGCCGTTGGATGCTCGGTGGTGCGCATCGCATACGGCGTGAAGGGGTGGATCCATGTCCGGCCAGCTCACAGAAGGCGCTCTGCGTTTTCGGAAACTCACCCTGTCAGAAGCGGTTTTGCTTCTTGTTGGCGCCAATGTTGGCGCAGCTATTCTGTCTCTCCCATACGCCGCGAGAGCCTCAGGGTACGCCGGAGCGGTCATCGTCTCAGTAGTGACGACGCTGTTCTCGCTCATCTCGCACTTATACATCGTGGAACTGATGCTTAGAACCAACAGCCCCGGACAACTGGTCGGCCTGATGCGCACCTACATGTTCAACTCCCGCTATGGACGGTTCTACCTGCTGCTCATGTCCACACTCACCGTGGGGCTGGCCATCCCGTCTCTCACAGCCTACGTGATAGGCGGAGGCGGGATCATCTCCTCTCTCTTCGAGCTTCCGCCGTCGGTGGGTGCGCTCCTATTCCTGCTGCCGGGTGCAAGTATCGTGTGGCTGGGCCTGAAGGCGACTGGCGCTGCGCAGAAATGGGCCAGCATTGCCATGGGGGCAGCCCTCGTGGCGCTCACCATAGCCTCCATTCTGCATCCCGGGTTCGACGCATCTCGCCTTTCGAGGTTCTCCCTCGCGCCAATAGTGGCCATTCTTCCGGTCGGGGTGTTCACGTCCATGTCCCACACCATAGTGCCTGAAGTAGTGCGCGGGTTGGCTTACGAACCCCGGCTAATACCTCGCGCAGTCAAGTGGGGGCTCGGGATCAACCTCCTATTTCTTGTCGCCTTTCCCATCGCCATCTTCGGGCTGCAGAATCCGGAGCAGATCTCCGAGGTAGTGACGATATCATGGGGCCACGCCTTGGGGCCGGTCATCTACCTCGCAGTCAACATCTTCGCTCTATTGGCGCTGGTCACGTCGTTCTGGGGAGCGGCCGGCGCATCCCTGGGCAATGTCGTAGAGATTCTCCGATTCAAGTCGGAATGGAATGTTCGCTCCAGGCTGATCGCCTTCGGAATCACAGTCCTGCCTTCTCTTGCGATAGTCTTTGCGGGGAAGCTCGGGTTTCTTGATATGATCCAGGCCGCCGGGGCGGTTGGCGGAGTAATCCTCGCGGTGCTGCCCATCTTCGTTCTTAGCCGCGCCCGCGCGCGCTCGGAACGCACCCCGGAGTATCAAGTTGGGGTGCTGTACTCACCCGTGGTCAAAGCCGCACTTCTCCTCTTCTACGTGGGGGTTCTCCTGTATGCAGCGCTGTAAATCTCCAGGAGGTCATTGACCATGATCATAAGGCCAGCTGAACTCCGTGATGACGAGACCTTGCTGCGAATTGAGAAAACGGCCGGGCAGGGTGACCGAGTGCGCCTGCTAGATGAGCGGGATAGTTTCTTCAGCCGCGCGAAGCAGTTCGGCGATTACGTGCTCATGGTTGGAGAGAACGAGACGACGCACAGGATTCACGGGGTGATGGCTGCAGCCCTGTTGAAGCTGAGGATCGACGGGGAAACGCGCATGGGCGCCTACATGTTCGACCTGCGTTCAAACCCCGAGACGAACACGGGCCTTTCCCGGGCAATGTATGTTCTCTGGAGAGCATTCGAGGAGAGGCTCCTCGAACAAGGCGCGGAGTTCATATTCGGACTGATCAAAGATGATAACTCCCGCTCAGAGAGTATCTCACAGCGCATGGGCGCAACGCGACGGGGAGGGAAGAAATTCCTGGTGTTCCCCGCCTTCCGGCGCCGTGCAGTCACGCTTTCTGTTGAGATAAGCAGTTCAGTAGATGCTGCCCAAGAGTACCGCGTGTTGGAAGAGCACTATGCAGACTACGAAGCATGGCCCATGGCGCGCGACTTCGCCCACATGCAATCGCTGTATGATGATTGCTTGCTAGCGAAACTGCAGTGCGGAGGTTCATCCCTGAAGATATGGGATGTTTCCCACCATTACACCAGGCGAGTGGCTGCCATGCCTCCCGGCCTCACCGCTTTTGGCACGGTCATGCGCGGAATCGGGCATGTGATCCCGGTTCCGAAAGTGCCACGCCCTGGTGAGGAGATCCGCGTGTGGAACGTGATCGATGTCATGGCTGAGCGTGGAACAGACGGGAGGCGCGGGCACAGCTGCAAGAGACAGGCTGAGCTGAGGGCGCTCCTGGCTACAGCCAACAACATGGCCCTCGAACACAAAGTCGACCATCTCATCGTCGCAACCGATGATGAAGAGCCTGAACTCGCCTGGCTGCGCCGCGCCTCCATACTGCCGCTGAGCTACAACATCATGGTGAAGGAGTATAGGCCAGTCCCCGGGCTCGCAGGGAAAACATATCTCGATCCCAGATACCTGGGGTAGGCGCCGATCCGAAGCGGCGCACTGCTCCATCTACCCAATGTGGGCCAGAAGCGCCTCAACGAACTCCTCCCTCTTCTCAACATGCGGAGAGTGCCCGCAGTCGGCGAACACGATCTCCCGGCATTCGCCTCCACGTCGCCTGTATTCGTCAAGCACCGCCCTGGTCTGCCCTATCATGGGCTGCGGCGGGAAAACGTCATCTCCGGGCCACCCGGGAACCAGCCCTATCCTGCCAAGCGTGCCAATATCCCAGAACGAGGTGTCCGATACGATCTGGTCATCAGCGCCGCGAACCCACAATATCGGCGGCTTTGGCCATACATCGACAATACCGTCAGTGCGGAAGTACTTGGATGAAAACGCGTTCAACGCCCCCTTCGGCCCAGGGGCAAACCCCGGCCAGTTGGGCGACGGGGTGAAATCGCCCGGGTAGTTCCATTCGCCAATTGCAGTACTAAGAAGCGAGGTCAGGAAGTCCTCCTCTCGCGCCGCGCGAAAAGGCGGCTTCCAATAGGACATGTTCAGCACATTTCGGGGCAGCATCGGGTTGTCGCCGCCCTCCCGGGCCTTCTCCTTCACCAGCCTTGGGAAGTCCGGCGTCACGCCGCCGGCCCCGGACCCTGCATAGTCGGGGAAACATGGCTGACCATCGCATCCCCTGACGCCGGAGAACCCATAAGGCGACACAGGCGCGACCAGAGTCAGGCTCATTACCTGATCTGGATGATCTATGAGGCACTGCATGGCCACCCCGCCGCCCAACGACCAACCCACCACGTGGAACCTGTCGAACCCCATTGCAGAGGCAAGCTCATCTATGTCGTCCGACCAGTCCCGAACACCCCTAGTAGCATCGATGGGCTTCACTTCCGAGAGCCCGTACCCTCTCATGTCAGGTGCGATGGGCAGGTATCTAGGGGGCAGGGCAAGAATGACCTCCTCCCAGAACGTAGAGGATGAGGCATTGCCATGGAGGAACATGACCGGTTCCCCTGCCCCTGCAGGGCCGCAGAGCCTGGCTGCCGCACGGCCCCCAACTGTCCCACCTTCCCGAACTGTCCCACCTTCCCGAACTGCCCTGGTGAGTACGTGGAACCGCAGGCGAGGAACATCAATGTACTTGGATTCTATGCCTTCCAGAACTCCCATTCTCACACCTCCCTGCAATTGGTTGCGACTGGCTGCGACCGGCTGCGACTGGCTGCGCCGAGCTGAACCCCGTGATCCGTTACCGCATCCGGAGAGCAACACCGGCCTGGTTGTAGCCGACACCCGATCCGACCAGCACTAGCAGATCTCCCGACTTGATCTTACCCTTCCTCATTGCATCATCGAGGCACATCGGGATGCATGCAGAACCGGTGTAGCCCCACTCCTCCATGATCCAGTGAGCTTTCTCGATTGGCAGGCCCAATGTCTCCATCACCAGTTTGATTGAGTTCAGGCGGACCTGGGTGAAGATGATCTGATCGATATCGGAAAGGTCAAACCCACCTCGTTCCGCAAGAAAGCGCACGACCTTCGGCCAGCCCTCATGGTTCACCTCAGGAGGGTACTTGCCAACCAGTTTCACGGCGGTGCGGCCAGCCTGCACCGACTCACACGTGGCTGGCTCGAACGTGCCGCCGGAGTAGATGCCCCAAGCCTGGTGGTAGGCGCCATCTGCAACGTATGATGAGGTTATGAAGCCGGGCTTGGAGTCGACAGCGAGCACAGCAGCCCCCGCCCCATCTCCGTAGAAAAAGGACGTGACGTCATTGGGGTCGGCAAGCTTGCTCATCATGTACGCCCCGATCACCAGGACATACTTCATCCACCTGTTCGTCGCAAGAAGGCTGGCCCCTGCCGCGATTCCGGTTGGGAACGATGCACATGCGCACCCCACATCGAACGTGCCCGCGTTCACCGCACCCAGCTTGTGCTGGACGACCACCGAGGTCGCTGGGGTGGTATAGTCAGGCGAATCAGTGCCCAGGATGATGAGATCAAGCTGCTCAGGTGCGATGCCAGCGTTCTTCAGAGCCTCCTGCCCTGCCCTAACGGCCAGGTCAGAGGTCGCCCACTCCCGTGGAGCATACCAGCGCTTCCGTATGCTCGAGGAATCCTGAAGCTTGAACACGACTTGCCCAAGCCCTGGGCGAACCGCCTCGAAATGCTCCGCCATCTTCTCGTTGGTCATCTCGGTCTCAGGAAGATACATGCCCGTTCCGACTATGGTGGCGTACCTGTCCATTCGAAACACCTCCATCCGTTGGTTGTCGTCGGCCCACTGCGCGCCGCGACCATGTAAAGCTGCTGCCTGCCATAGAGATCAACGACCATACAGACGACTATACATATGAAAGCGCCCTGGCCTCCGCCCACAGCCCCTCCCGGAAATCCGGGTGGGCGATAGCGATCAGCCTATCGACACGCTTCCTGACGTTCATCGACTTCAGGTGGGCTATTCCATACTCGGTCACTACGTAGTCGATATCCGAGCGGGTGATCGTGACAGCCTGCCCGTCCCTGAAACATGGCACGATTGTGGAAATTGTGCCATTCTTCGCAGTTGACCGCAGGGCCAGTATTGACTTGCCTCCCGCAGACCTCTGGGCCCCCCTACACGTGTCCGCGGCTCCGCCGGCGCCGCTGTACTGGCGCACGCCTAGGGTTTCAGAGTTCGCCTGCCCGGTGAGGTCCACCTGCAGGGTGGTGTTAATGCTAACCATCTTGTGGTTCTGCCCGATTACGTAGGGGTCATTGGTTATGTGTCCTCCGTAGAACTCAACCCCAAGGTTATCATCGACGAAATCGTAGAGCTTCTTCGTGCCAAGTGCGAAACACCCGACCATCTTCTCAGGCCACAGCGTCTTCCTTCGACCGTTAAGCGCCCCGGCGTTGAACAGATCCACCATGCCATCGGTGACCATCTCAGTATGCACGCCGAGATCGTGCTTGTTAAGCAGGCACGACGTCACCGCATTGGGGATCCCTCCGATGCCGAGCTGGAGCGTGCTGCCATCCTCGATCAGGCTGGCAACATTCCGGCCGATCTCCGCCTCGGTATCAGTGGGTTCAATGGGCTGCAATTCCACTAGGGGCACTGTGTTCTCAACCACGTAGTCCACCTGCGAAATGTGGATCTGTGTATCACCGAACGTGCGTGGAAGGTTCTCGTTGATCTCGAGGACGACCATCTTTGCCCCGGCGATCATGGGCTTTTCGTACGTCACTGATAGCGCGAGAGACATGTAGCCATTCTTGTCCATTGGTGTCGCAGTGCCCCAGAAGATGTCGGCGGGATCGAGGTCTCGCTTTTTCACCCCGCACTCGTGGAGGTTGTTGGGAAGGAAGGCAACAGTTCCGCCCGCGTGAGCTTTGTAGGAGTTCGGCCCATAGTACCACGCCTCATTCAGGAAATGGCCTTTCATCTCAGGTTTCAGGAACTCGTAGTCTCTCATGAGCAGACACGACATGATAGTGACATTCTCGAGTTCGTCTTTCCGCGACGAGACCGCATTGAGAAGCCCTGGAGGCTCCGCGGCGCACATGGCGATCACAATCGATTGGTTCGACTTCACCTGCGCCACGGCATCTTCAATCGCAACAAGCTTCCGGCGGTAAAGCTCTTTCGGGTCCAACGCCATCCCCCCTGCGTAATCTGTCGTCGCGTCCGCCCGTCCGGGTACAACAGCACGAAGACGCGAAGGCACAGTAGACTGCACCACTGCCAGCGTGATAGTAATGGACATGCGTTGCATGGGGGTTACATGAGAGTAACATGGAGAGCAACATGGAGAGGTCAAGCGGCGTGCGCATGAATGATGAATGATGAACAGTTCGTCAGGACGACGGCGTCCCTCCCCTCCTCCGGGTTTCTCGTCCATATCTTGGGAATAACCTCCGCGATGATACTAGCTGAGAACAGGGTCTGGGTTACGGCATCATGCAGGTCCCTCGCGAACCTGCTTCTCTCTGCGGCAGCTGCTGTTTCCTCCGCCTGCACGCGCAAGCTCAGCACTTCCTATGGCGAGTGCAGCCTGATCAGCGAAGGATCTGGCCAGGTCCAACCCATCTCTGGTGAGATGCCTCAGGTCGGCGAAATGAGGTCACGGCTGTGACAAGCATTGATGACAAACGCACTCCAGGTGGTCGCCAGGGGCGAGCTTCTGCGCACAGTTCGGGATCCGCACGAATGCCCTGCCGTTTCTCATTTTTGAGCAATAATCCGCCTCAGATTCTCATGCGTGGGGATTTCCCGGCGATTCTTCCCCATTAATGAGAATCTGACTCCGTCACGCCAAGATCGAGACCACAAGGATCGGAGGCGCTGAGTCGACCTTCCCCTTCACGCCTGCTACAGCTGCTATGCGTATCCGAGTGCGAGGGGCGGACTTCTGCGCACAGTTCGGGATCCGCACGAATGCCCTGCCGTTTCTCATTTTTGAGTAATAATCCGCCTCAGATTCTCATGCGTGGGGATTTCCCGGCGATTCTTCCCCATTAATGAGAATCCACGACGATTGCTACGTGATCGTTCCTAGGTGTGTCCTGGGCGCCGCTTGTCTTGGGTCCTAGGGCCTTGGGTGTCGTTTCGCATCGCTCGTCGCAGATGTGATATACTATTGCCCCTGTGACGCAGTCAGGCCCGGCACTACCGGCTCCAACACCACTAGCTCCGGTGCCGCTGCATCCGGTGCCGCTACATCCGGTGCCGCTACATCCGGCGCCATCCGATCCGGTATTGCCAGGCCATCCGACACGACGCACCCCCGTATTGGGGCCAAGGACATCTGTCTCCCCGCGGGGCAGCTGAAACGGAGGTGGAATTCCAATGGCTCTCGACGACATTTCCCCGCTGGAACTCCTAGCTGAGCGGACCAGACTTCAGCATACGTTCAGCGAGGTGGGCGTGCAGATCACAGCGATTGAGAGGGCACTGAAGCAGGCCGAGAGAGTGTCGTCCGGCTTGGCGGCGTACGCTGCGGATACTCGGGCGGAATCGGATATCGCCGACATCGCCAGCCTGCAGACTCTCATGGAGCAGGAGACAGGTGTCCCCATCATCAAGTCGAGGCTCCTCCGGCAACTCATCACCATGGAGCCTAGAGTCTACTTCGGAAGAGTCGATTTCAAGCCAGATGATCAAGACGATATCATGGCGGTGTACGTGGGCACAGGCTGGCTTTTCCATCACGCCGCAGGGCAGAAGCTGGTCTACGACTGGCGCACACCTATATGCAAACTGTACTACCAGTTCGAGCCGGGACGCGCACAGTATGTTGCGCCGATGGGCGTGATCCCAGGCGACATGCCCACGAAGAGGACGTATGAGGTGCACCGCTCTACACTCCTCGACATCGCCGATGCGGGAGTGCGTGCAAATGACGACATCCTGAAGGACCTCCTTGAGCGAAGCACCGATGGGCAGATGAGGACGATAGTCCAGACCATCCAGTGTGAACAGGACGAGGTCATTCGCGACGAGGAGCACCGGGTACTGGTGGTGCAAGGTGCAGCAGGAAGTGGCAAGACGTCCGTGGCATTGCACAGGGTGGCCTACGTTCTCTATTCGGAACGCGATGTCACCGAATCATCCAGTGTTCTGATGCTGTCACCCAACCCGGTGTTCAAAGATTACATATCCACGGTCCTTCCCCAGCTTGGAGAGGAGAACATGGAGGAGCTCACCTTCGCGGAGCTTGCCTCGTCAGTATTCCCGTCCGGGCTCTCCGTGGAGGATCATGCATCTCATATCGAGTACTGCCTTGAGCATCCTAGCGTGTCCGCAGGCGATCCGCGCAGCCTCTCGATATCATTCAAGAGCTCAAGGGAGATCATCCCTGCGCTCACTCGCTACGCCGAGCACCTGACAACGGCCTCGGTGGATTTCCCCGATTTCGTCTTCGACGACGGCTCAGCGAAGCGTGCGAAGTTCTCCGGCGACAGCCTGCGTAAGGCATATGAGGAACTGCCCGGCCAGTCCATTCAGTCTCGGGTCAACCGTGCGCGCCGCACCGCGGCTCGGTGGGTTGCTGGCCACATCGCGCGGGAGCGTGATACCGAGGTCGACGTGCGGGAGCGGCTGAGCAATGATGGATGGGTCAGTTTCTACACTGTATACCGAGATGCCAGGAACGTTCCCCCGCAGCTACGAGAGGCAGCCACACGCTTCCTCGATTCACTCTCAGAATGGGGCCTGTTCTCGCTCACAGATGCGTATCTGGGATTCCATGACACCAACCAGGCATGGGCGCCAGGGTGCACAGTCACTGCCGAAGCCATCCGCAGCGGGAAGCTGTTCTATGAAGACCTGGCGCCATACACGCTGCTTGGCCTGATGCTTATGGGGGCGCCCGAGCACGTGGCGAGGATGCGGCATGTAGTAATCGATGAGATGCAGGATTACACGCCCGCAGAGTACGAGGTTCTCAAAACGCTGTTCCCCAGTGCTAGGTTCACAGTGCTGGGTGATGTGAGCCAGGCGATAAACCCGGTAAGTGGGGTTACCGATACCCAGGCGATTCTCGACAGCTTCGGCCACGATGCCCATTATGTGGAACTGAAGCGCAGCTACCGCTCGACAGTGGAGATCATGGAATTCGCCGCAGGCGTGCTCGCAGGCGCCCACAGGCATGACCGAAGTCCTGAGGCAGCCGTGGAGTCCATCAGTCGGCATGGAGAGAAGACCCTCGTGGCGGCGGCGAAGAGCCCCGGCGACGTGCCATCGGTGGTAGCCGCACTCGTGGATGAGGCGACCGCGCAGGGTGCACGGTCAGTGGGACTGATATGAACTCAAAGCGTTCCACAGGGGTTGCATCGCCTGCTTCGCAAACACCGACAGCGACGCCGGTCGAACCGCCATAGCTGCCACTCTGGCAGGGAGCGAGCCCTACTATTCCCAGTGTGGGCGCATTCCCGATGGGTCCATACACGCCGAGCCCACGATCTGCCCTTGGGGCTGGGCCTGAGGCAGGACTATCGGTGCTCCACTGATCAGCAACACGAAGCCGACCAAAACCGAGACAATGACCCTGGACAATCCACGTTCGGCACTAATCGGTAATCCTCTCCTCCCACCGTGCTTGCTTATCGCCGGAGAGCACAGCAAATCGAGACAGACTGCCGGCGAGCCGAGCTGTAAGGAAGGCATGCAACACAGACACGAGGCCTGGCGCGAGACTAGAAGCTGACGCGCAGCAGATTCCAGTAGTATAGGAACCAGAGCACTCCAGCCTCGGCTGCTAGCACCGCAAATGACCACGCTGCAGTGACGAACGGCATCCGCGCCCGCCGCCAGCCGAATCCGCCAAGATCCAGGCTGCCCACGCTCAGGCGCCCTCGGTGACGTGACCCGCGGACCACGAACACTGCGAGGGCAATGGCTGGCAGGACTCCGACAAGAGAGAGGACCCGGATAAAGACTAGCGCCCTCGGCGCCGTGCTCACCATCTCCCACTCGGGCATCGACAGAAGGCCAAGCGCCCCACTGCCGAGCGCCGCGATGTTGAGAATCCCCACCGCAGCACACAGGATTCTTGCTCGGCCAGCCAGTCGGGAGCCAGGCGCCTGGAAGCGCATCCGACTCCGGCTCCGCCGCGTAAGCCCGGGCAGTGCTCGGACAAGCCAGACAACGATGGCGAGCGCAAACAGTGCAGTGCATCCCACAATCAGCGGCACATGCAGCGAGGTTCCTTCATACCACCGCAGTTTCTCGAAGGAATGCGCTCCTATGAACATGCGACCGGCGTCGCCGGGTGATGCTTCTCTGAATGCCATTAGGGTATCCGCGCCCAGCTTTCTGAACACGAACGGCTCTATCTCGACCCACACCTCGGCGGGCTGACTTCCGCCAGGCGGGTGCAGAACGATGGACCCATCTCTGTTTGCCTCAACGCGGTACTCCTGTGAAAGCGCAATAAGCTTCTCCACGGTGCGCCTAGGGTAGCGAGTCGGTCGGTATGCACCTTCGATTGCCTTCACCCGCTCTTCGAACCCAGAGATTGGGCGCGTCGCAATGGCGCTGATCGACCCAGCGTCCTCGGTCGGCGGGTAGAACTCGCTAAACAGGTTCCCCATTAGCTCGTAGGGGAGGGCTGCGCCAGAGTCGCTGTTGCATGAGACGAAGAATCCGGTATTTTCCTCCGGTATGAGCACGAGTGCGCTGTAGAAGTTCCATACCGCTCCATCGTGCGACAGGATTCGCCGTCCGTTGCGCGTATCGGGGAAGAAACCATACGCCACGCCCGGGAGCATGGGATGGTTCGTGAACTGCTGAGTATGCATCGCGCGAGCGGACTCAGGAGTGAGTATTCGAGCATCTCCGAGCCTGCCCTCGTTCAGGTGGGCGATCATGAACCTGGCGATGTCATCTCCAGTGGTCATCAATGCTCCAGCAGGAGCCTGGTTGATCTGCACGTGCGGTACTGCGACCTGCACACGTGAGCCTTTCACAGAGCGATAGCTCTTGGCGATGCCATCCGCAACCGTGTCGGACAGCTCAAACCCGCTGTGATCCATCGCCAGAGGCGCGAGGATGTTTTCCTTCACGTACTGCGAAAACGGCATGCCGCTCACGTGTTCCACAACATAGCCAGCCAGCGCCATTCCGTAGTTGCTATACTGAATCTCCTGGCCAGACGGCCTGATTCGCGCGGGCATGCACTTTGCGAGATATTGCAGGAGGGGCATAGCATACCGCTCATCCGCGGACGCCATCCCGATATATCCTTCGTCAAACCCGGCAGTGTGGGTCAGGAGGTTTCCAATTGTGATTGGCGCCGGATACGTCGGCGGGATTATCAGTGAATCGAGATAGTGATTCACATCATCATCCAGATCCACAAGGCCTCGGTCCACCAACTGCATCACAGCTGTGGCAGTGAACAGCTTTGAGATAGACCCTACACTGAATACCGCCTTACTCGGGTCGACTGGGACATGCCTCTCCAAATCGGCGAAGCCATATCCCCTGCTCAGAACCGTCTGGCCGTCTCTGACCATCACGAATACCACGCCGGGCACGTTCATGCGTTGCATTGCCTCTGCGAGGAAGCCATCGAGAAAAGACTCGATCTGTCCAAGATTCGCAGTTTCAGGAGCAGCCGAATTGCCCACAGGCAGACGCGCCGTCGGCGCGCCCACAGAGCGGAATCTCGACGCAATCCAAGCCCCCATCGGCGCCACAGTGGAGCGTCTGGCCCCATCCAGCTGCGGAGGAGAAGCCACAGTGAGGTCCGGAACGCGCACAACGGTGAGTAGGGCGAAAAGGGCAAGGACGACAAGAGCCAGGGAGACAGCCGCCCACTCTCTCGCATGTCTACACCCGTTCGACGTACGTATGGCCAGCCCCGCCGGTCCGTTCGCTCGCGCCACTCGGCAGACCCCCATTCCCGAAGTACCCATTCCCGAAGTACCCGTTCCCGCATATCCGGACCTTGATTACCACTTCCGCACACCCGAATACTCCCGCACGCGACACCACGCGCGACACCACGCGCATATGCCAGCACCTACGTGCATGCATCGACGGCGCGGCCCTCGTGCACCTGGCGATGCCAACATGTCCACACCCACGCCCGCGCACGCATACTCACTTGCCTATGCGCCTACGCGTCTCTCGGCTCTCGGATCCTGCCCATCACTAGTACGTCGATGTACCCGCCTCGTCGGAATACCGCCTTGCGCTTCCGCCCTTCCAGCTCAAAGCCGAGCGACTCATAAAGGCTGATCGCTCGGGTGTTATCGGCGAATACCTCAAGCTCCACCCGAATGAGCCCCAGATAGTTATCGGCAAGGTCCAGCAGCGTCTCCATAAGAGCCCTTCCTATTCCGTATCCCTGATAGGCATCGTGCACGGATATGCCCAGCTCTCCTACGTGGCGCCGCTTGCCCCTGGCCACCTGAACACCGGCTACGCCAACAGCCCTTCCGTCGGCCTCAGCTACGAAATCGTGGTTATCGGGTCCCATGCTCCCGAGCCATTCCTCCATGAGACGCACTCGCTCCGACGGCAGGGCATACGTGTACTCCATCACCTTGGGCAGTCGCCGGAATTCGCTAATGGCCTCTGCATCCTCAGGCCTCACTGGACGAATGATGTAATCCATGTTGGATCTTTCGCCTCCTCAGGCAAGTGCATCAGAGATTTCCATGTCACCCGCGCGCCGGGGTGCTCTTCCCTGCTTTCCCGTGGCCAGCATAACGAGTCCGCATTCCCTGCTTCCAATGCTCATGTTAGCGAGAACACCTCTGAGAAGAGCAAGATACCTGACTATCCGTCCTGGCCGATAGCATAACACTGTGAATTTCGACATTGAACAGGTATCAACCTGCACAGGACCCGCGCCCTCTCCCGCGGGCGCGGGCGCAGGAGGACTGGGCGCAGGTTCGATTCGGCTCAGAGGCGATGCGACAGGGCGCGGGCGCAGAAGTCGAGCCTCCCTCAGGCGCCTGTCCGCGATGTGACGCAGGACTGGGCGAGGATTGCGTCGAAGGATAGGGCGAGCCCAACCGGAATGTCCCGCGAGGCACTCAGGTTCTGCGAATGCCAAAATGCCACGCCAGATGGGGGACTCAAATTGACACCACACGAAGTTGCATTGAGGCTCCGAGATCAACTCCTGCTTCGCTCAGTGCCCTGTGAGGTGGGAGATGCGATATCACAGTACTGCAGCCCAGTCCGCCTTGATGGATATGCCGGACGGGTTCTGGTGTACAGCGGCCGGAAGGGGCCCAGCATGGTCCTGCGGGAGCTGAAGGGAGACGGGCAGATCGAGCGTGTGCTTGAGAAAGCGTGGCTCGCGGCAACGCATGTGGCCCCAACAGCCGCAACACACAAACCTGATGCTCTCCGCGACAAAGTGCCGCGCGGCGGAGTTCGCCTGCGCACGCGCACTACCGAGGCTCCAAGCCAGCCGGGCATGGTGAACATATGGGTTGACGGATCCAAGATGGACGTGGACGGTGGGATTTCGCTGGGCTGGGGCCTCCTCATCATGGAAGGCGACGCCGAGTTGCTCCGCGACTCGGGTTCTGGAATACCCCGCGATGCCTGGCGTCATTTTAACGTGGCCGCCGAGATCACCGCAGTTGTTCGCGCCCTGGAATGGTGCCGCGAGAACGGAGTGAATCAGGTTGCCATTCACTACGATTACCTAGGCCTCGAGATGTGGGCCACGCGCCGCTGGAAGGCCAACACTCCGTTCACTAAGGAGTACGTCAGGCGCGTGGCCGAGTCGGGCATCAAGATCGCCTGGTTCAAAGTGCGGTCGCATTCCGGGGATCCCCGCAACGACCTCGTGGATGCACTGGCGCGGGAAGCCGCAGTGCAAGCCTCACTGGCCCACACAGACCCGGACTCCTAGCATGAGCTGATCGCGCTCGACGCGGGCAGCCTTCACGCAGGTGCAGCCTCCCATCCAAGTGGCGGAACCGCCCTGGTCACAGCTGCTCGGCTCACGCGATACTGCGCTCCGGGAAAGCAGGTATGCATGGTCGAGGTTGCCCATGGACTCAGCAGTGATGAGCACCTCGTCCCCGCAGGGGGAAAATCGGATTCGAACCCCCTCGTCATCGGTGAACACCCATTCCTGCCCTGGGTCTCCCGTAAGCAGAAAAGCGAGATTCCGATAGCCAGCGCCTCGCACTCCTATGGGACCACCTAGGCGCAGATCATCGCCGAGGTTCATGGGGATGATTGCTCCCTTCCTGATGAACAACGGTATGACGTCGAGATCGCACATACAGACGATGGTCCCGCTGGAGTCCAGTCCACCGGTCACCGGCCCTTCTACGCCCTGCTCGCTCGCACCCAGCTTCTCCCCGCCCGCGCTGCCACTGCACAGCCCATCGAACCCCGGTCCATCGAACTCTGGTCCAATTGCATCCAGAGTCCGGAAGTCCAGCCATTCCCCTGGCGGGAGATGAACACGCCTTTCGCGCGCGTGCTCCTCCATCACCGGGGCCACGAGCAGGTCGCGGCCGAACATGTATTCATCGTCAATAAGCAGCGACGCGGGGTCCTGCGGGAAATCGATCATTAGCGCTCGCATGAGGGGTTCGCCAATCTCCGCTGCGTGCGCAGCTTCGCTGTATATGTACGGCAGCAAATTCATCCTCAGGTTAGCGTAGTCCCTATATATCGCCACTACACGTTCGTCACCAGTTCGCTCGGCGATGTTCCACGGACTTCGATCCCAGTTCTGTGCACCCCTGCTCTCGGAGTGGAACTGCATTACCGGGGAGAACGCAGCCATCTGGCATCCTCGGATGAACAGATCGGCTGTTGGGATGTCACCTGAGAATCCCGCGATGTCGAATCCCCAGAACGGCGCCGCCGACAACCCGGCACTGAGGCCAGCCGTGAGAACAGCCCGGAACTCGCGATATGATGAGGCTTGATCGCCCGCCCAGAACAACGGAGACGCCTGCGCGCCCACATACCCGGCTCTGCTGAAGGTTATTCGACCGGGCCCGGCGAAATCGCGGTAGGCCTCGATGTACGTCAGGGCATACCGGTTCCTCATCTCGGCCCCGCGTCGTCCATCGGCGAACACCACCCCATCATCGAGGATGAACTCGCCTCCGTCCGTCTTGAAGCCATCCACACCTAGCTCATCAACGAGGTAGCGCCGCTTCCCGAACCACCAATGCCTGGCCTCGCGGTTCGTGAAGTCCAGCAGCATGCTGCCGGCGAACCATCCATCTGGAATGCGATACGGAGTTCCATCGGCATTTCGCACCACATACCCTTCTGCGCAAGCATGCTCCTCGTCCCTCCTGTGCTGCTCACATGCGGGTTCATGGGCGGCCAGCCGCTTGAGGACTGGGATCTGCCAAAGGACAAGCTTCGCCCCGGAATCGTGCACACTATCCACCATGCCCTTCGGGTCGGGCCACCTGCCGTTCGAAGGAAACCGCAGTTCGGAAAGGCTGAACCCGTGGCTCCCTGGGGCCAGGGAATGCCTAGCATCGTTCCACAGGTAGAACGTCGCTTCGTCGGACCATGCCTCAATGACTACGACCGTGGCCGGAATGCCCAGTTCCTCACCGCGGCGAACCTGTTCCTCAACTTCACGCTGAGTGTTCCATGCATTGCCCGATATCCAAGGACCGAAAGCCCACTTCGGCGGGAGAGCAGCAGTGCCCGTGGATCTGGAGTATGCCCGAACGATTTCGGCCGGAGCGCCGAGGAACACTGTCGATTCCAGCACCGGACAGGCTGGGTCAACCTGAGCAGTCGTACTCATTTGCCCTGGCAGTGACGGTGAAAGGCTGTAGCTCACGTACCTGTCAGTCGCCACATGCATTCCATACCCGGCCTCAGTGAGGAAGAAGGGCATGGGGATGTAGGTCCTGCTTCCCTGCCTGAGATACTGGTTCACGACGCAGACATCGGGATTTCGCCCGTTCTGGTCCAGCGAATCGAAACGCTCGCCGAACCCGTAGTAGTGAGAAGCAGCGCTGTCCATGCTCAGCCTGAACTCGAACGCTTCGCCCTGCGGCGTGGCTCTGAAGCTGAAGTGCGGCAAGCCGGGCTTCGTTCGAAGCAGCACTCGCCCATCCGCGCTCGTCAGCATGAACTGGAATGGGTCGCTTTCAGCGTCCAGCCTCGCCCCGGTCCTGCCGTCCTCGATACCCATCCGCTCCATCGGGACTCGTCCGAGATCACTCTCAGACGCGATGACGGAGTGCGTAATCAGCAACCGCCCATCCTCAAAGCGGAACTCGATTCTCGGGGCGTATGGGCCGACGGCCTCAAACCGAGCCACTAGCCGTCCGTTCTCAATCGATAGATCCGCGTTGTTGCTGCACGTGTAGCCCTGTGCCACTTTGAACTCGTAAGGTCCGCTCACCAGACTGTCGGAACACGCCCCGTCTCTGCATGTAGAGGATGCGCTGCCATCATCGCCGGCACATGCCATGCCTGCGTGAATCGAGTATCGCACAACATCGCCTGCTGTGAATCGCCCCAGCTCGAACAGGACGTACTCGATGTGCCCGGGCGCGCTCCCCTGAGAAGGCGCCAGGTCACACTGTTCCACGTGGTAGTCAGATATCTTCCTGCCGAGGATGGTTCGGACAACTGCGCCGCACCGCATCTCAAGATAGAGACAATCCCCGCGCCCATGCTCACGCTTGCGCTCGTGTCCATCCTCCCCCCTGTCGCAGGGTGAGCCATTCACCTCAGCCCTGACCGTTACGAATTCGCCCTCTATCGGGTGACGGGGGCTCCGGTCGAAGCTGGTGTGTCCAAATGGATAGTACCCAGTTGGAACATGGCGGATGGTGAGTCGACTGTTATCAGACATGTCATGCACCTCATAGCCAATCGTTTCATGTGGCAGACGGCCTTGCCGGCGATATACAATGGCGAAGGGCCCGCCCTTCGCCGCGGCAGGCGGAGCGGCGGGCCCTTTCGATCTCAACTGGTCTTGCAGTACGCCGATGATCGCCTATAGCTTGATCTTCTGCTCCAGTTCCTTCTGGGCATCATCCAGTGCCTGCTTCGGAGTCTTCTCCCCGTCGCGGGCCTTCTGCAGTTGGATATCGACTATCTGCGACATCTCATTGAACTGCTCAATCACTGGCGGCGTCACAAGGTACTTGAGGGATTCGAATACGGCCTTCCTGTTCTCAGGCGGCCTCTGCGCGACGTACGCCTCAATGACCGCCTTGTCCGACACAGGCGGAGTCTCCCATCCGGCCTTCACCCTGAGCAGCGACGACTCCTGGCTTGAAGAGAGCCAGGTGATCCATTTCATAGCTTCCTGCTGCTTCTTGCTGGCCTTGTTGATCACATATCCGTTGGAGAAGAAGTGGCACGCCTTCTGCTTGTTTCCCGGCTCCACGGCCACGTCCCATCTGAACTTCGCCTTCTCCTTCATGAAGGTGAAGGCCCAGTTTCCAGTTACCAGCATTCCGGCTTTCCCGGTAGCGAACAGATCCCACTCACCCTGGTTCGACTTCTGTGCCTGTGTGGGCTCGATGTTGTATTTGATGATCTTGTCCACCATATACTGCAAGGTCTCCACGTTTTCCGGCGAATTCACGGTGAACTTCGTGCGGTTCGCGTTAAAGAGACTGCCGCCGTTCTGAGCTATCTGTTTGTAGAACTCCCAGAATTGCACAGTCTGGATGATTCCGAAGGTGTCATCCCCAAGCGCGCGGATCTTCTTCCCAGCCTCGGTTATGTCCTTCCATGTCCACTTGTCGTTGGGGTAGGCCACCTTGGCCTTGTCGAAAAGATCCTTATTGTAGAGAAGCAGGACTACGGAGTAGCTGCCAGGCACGCCGAACTGCTTTCCGTTGTAGGAAAACGCATCGAGGGCGTTGTCATCAAACCCATCAAAGCTGACCTCAGCGGCCTTGGCAAGCGGTCCAAGATCTGCTAGGGCGTTCTTGGCCGCGAAGGCGACGAAGTTCTCGTAGTTCAGCTCGTAGCAATCTGGTGCAGTCCCGCCTGCGACCTGAGTCTGCAACAGACGGAAGTACTCGCCGAACCCGGTGTTCTGGAGCTTGATTTCGATGTCAGGATTGGCCTTCTCAAATGCGGCCTTCATCGCGTTCAGGGTGGGCTCGTTGTCGGATCCAGCCGAGAAGTTGCCGTAGGTAATCGTGACCTTCTTGGCTGCGAAGACCGGAAGCGCGCAGAGCACGACCAGGGCGACACACACAAACGCCAGCGCGAGTCTCCTATTATGCACGCGGATCTCCTCCTCATCGATAAATCGCACACAGATACGAACTGCAGACGGGAAACGAGCGCTCGGTCCCGGTAGGTCCACCGACGGTCGGCCAACGATGGCCACAGATCAGCCAGTCCCCATCCTCACCCTCTTTCCGATCCTGTGATATCTCTACAGGCCGCGATTGAGTCACGACTTGAGCCCTCCCACTGAGATGCCGCTTTCGAAGTACTTCTGGCCCAGTATGTAGACTAGGACTACGGGCAGCATTGAAACCAGGTCGCCAGCCATGAGCAACTCCCAGTGCTGCCCCCATCTGGAGTTCAGATTACCGAGGGCAAGTGTGAGCGTGGCCTTGTTCGGGTCGGATATCATTATCAGTGGCCAGAGGTAGTCGTTCCATGTCCCCATGAACGTGATGACCGCGAGGGAGGCGATGATCGGCTTGGCCAGGGGCAGCACCACGTGGCGATATATCGTGAAGGGCCCCGCTCCGTCCACTATTGCCGCCTCGAAGTACGGCTCCGGAATTGCCATGATGTTCTGCCTCAGCAGGAAGAGCGCCCAGGCGTTGTAGATCATGGGCAGCACCAAGCCGATGAACGTGTTGGGCAGCCTCAACGTTCGCAGCACTAGGTAGTTTGGGATCATGGTCACCGCCTGCGGAACCATCATAGTGGCCACGAACAGCATCAGAATCTGGTCACGCCGCCTGAAGTCGAACTTCGCTAGCGCGAACGCTGCCATAGACGAAGATGTTAGGGTGACGAAGGTTGTAAGCAGCGACACGATCAGAGAGTTCAGCGTCGCCCGGTGGAAAGGGATGATCGTCGATATGGTGAAAAGATCTCGGTATGCCTTAAGGCTGATCTTCTCAGGTATCCACCTTATCGGGAGCACCATAACCGCTTCTGCTTCCTTGAGCGATGTGCTGATCATCCATAGGAATGGCAGTATCATCACCAGTGCGATCAGACTGATCACGACATAGAACAGAGCGGTCTTGAAGGCGCGAGCTGACCTAACCATCGTAGTGCACCCACCTCTTTTGGAGCCGCCATTGGATTAGGGTAAACACGAGGATAATGATGAACAGCAGCCACGACATTGCCGACGCGTATCCCATCTTAAAGAACTGGAAGGCATACTTGTAGATCCGCTCGACCATCACCTGTGTGGCGCCTGCAGGACCTGCCTCTGTCATGACCGCCACCTGGGTGAACACCTGAAAGGAGTTGATGAGCGAGGTCACTGCTACGAAGAAGGTGGTGGGCGACACTAGCGGCAAGGTGATGTGACGGAACTGGTCCCATGGTCTTGCCCCGTCCATCGCGGCAGCCTCGTAGTACTCGTGGTTTATGCCCCTTAGCGCCCCAAGGAAGATAAGGGCGGAGAACCCCGCGTCCTTCCACACGCTCGCCATCACAACTCCCGGCATGGCCCAGTACTTGTTGTCGAGCCAGGCGGGGCCCTTTATCCCGATGTAGCCGAGGAAGACATTCACGATGCCGTATTTGTGATTCAGAATCCAGCGCCATATCAGGGATCCGGCGACCCATGAGGATAGAACCGGGAGGAAGAACAACACCTTGTAGACTCCAACACCGCGGAAGTCCCGATTCAAAAGCGAGGCTATGGCAAGTGATGCCGCAAGCAGCAACGGAACATACAGCACGATGTACTCGGCGGTGTTTCTCATGACCCGCCACAGCTCCTCGCTCCCCAGGAGAACCCTGTAGTTCTCGATCCCAACCCATTTCGCTGGCTGAAGAATGTCCCAGGATGTGAAGCTGAGGTATAAAGACCGCACTATTGGGGTGAAGCTGAACAGCACGAACCCCAGCATCGTAGGCGCCAGAAATGCCGCGATCGTCGCGCGCCTTTTCCTTCCTTTGCCTATGTACACGCGTTTCACACCTCCCTCGTCTGTACCTCAATCGCCTTTCGAAGGATCAGATACATCGCGTGCGACCACAGAAGAGGATCTGCGGGTCGGCCCCAGCAGGCAATCCATGGATCGCAGAGAGCGGGGTCGATGAGATCCCTGCTCACCTGCTCTCCGAGGCAACCGTCCTCGTCCGCCTGCTCCTCAATCCACTTCAAGCACGAAAGAGCCTTGGCAATGGCGCCAGTTCCACAGTAGTGCCAGCCCAACCATGCCGTTAGGAGGAGCCACAGCCCACCACCGTAGTAAGTGTCGGTGGAGTAGCGGTGCACTCCATATTCCCCCACGAGACCACGCTCGATTTCGTGCACGGTGCGCGCCATACGTGGGTCATAGGGATCTAGCACCCGAAACGGCTCAGCCGCCCAGAGCAGGCTCGCATCCACGGAATCTCCGATGGACGGACCAACATGGACACGCTCCTTCGGGGGCCAGTCAACTCCGCGCCTCTCACCTCCGCAGAACTTCGCGAGGCGCCCATCAAATACGCCGTGCTCGAGTATGTAGCCTCTGATCTCGCTAGCGAGGGAGAGCGTCCGCACATCTCCGGTTCGTCGAGCCACTCGCTCGACCCCGCCAGCGATGCATGCCAACGTGGATGTATGCACTCGGTCGGGGTGTTCCTCCCAGCAATCGCTGCTCGGCATGGCCCATGCCTGCGACAGGCAATCCACCACATACCGAACGGCCTCGAGCGACTCTCGCCACAAGCCGAGGTCTCCTGTGCGCGCCACATGCTCGTCAAGCGCCCAAAGCCATGCACCATATCCGTCTGGCTGGTAGTTAGGCCATTCGGAGTCGTCCCGTTTTCCCTCCAGAGTCCATCGCGCGCGCAGCGCTCGCCTTGCACGTTCGCCCGGTGAGACGCTCCTCCCGGTGCAGCTCATCCGGTCACCCGCAATGGTCCTGTTCACCCAGCGGAAGAATGCCGCCGCACTGTCATTCTGTCCATACAAACCCATGGCATGGGCGGTGTAGGACCCATCGCGAAGCCAGCAGTACGCGTACGTTGGAAAGCTTGGCGAGGCGATGTATGCCCCGGAGGAATGCTGATTCCTCTCTATCAAGGCGATGCTCGCTTCAGCTAGGCCATCGTTCATTGCACATCTCCCGCTCCAACATGTTGGCTTGCACCCTAGGCTCTCACCCCAGGCTATCGCCATAGGCTGCCACCCTACCCCTCTCGCCTGAGTTCTTCTTCTACGATCCCTGCATCAGTTCTGGAATCGATACCGCCGCCACGCGCTCTCGCCTCTCGTATATGGGCGCCCCGAAGAAATCATCGAGCACCAGAGATGCAGCGCCCACTATCCATATGTTTGCGCCCAGGCTCGACTCTACAACCTCCAGCCTTTGGGCCAGCACGCCCATGGACCTCCGCCGTATTGAGTCGCGCATCGGCTCCAACAGTGCGCCTCCGAAGTCCAGAGCAGCCTCGCCCGCCACCACGATCATCTCAGGGTTCAGGATGTTCACCAGCGTTGCCAGGCCGACTCCAATGTGTTCACCCGCCTGCCTTACCACGGAAAGGGCCGCGCTATCGCCCGCTGCGGCAGCACGAGCGATCACCGATCTATCGATCTCCCTACCCTCGCTCGCGGCGATGCGGGAGACCACGCTTTCCTGGCCTGACTCGATAACCCGGTTCATCTCGCGAATGATGGCAGCATCAGCCGCAAATGCCTCCAGGCACCCTCGGTTGCCGCACATGCACTCGGGTCCATCCTCATCGATGGTGATATGCCCAATCTCTCCTGCCCCAGCAATGGCGCCACGGTACAGTTTGTTGTCGATGATGATCCCGGCGCCGATGCCAATTCCCACCGTAACGCACACGAAATTCGATGCTCCGCGCCCGTGCCCTTTCCACTTCTCGGCGAGGGTGGCGGCATTGGCGTCGTTATCGATGAACACGGGCACGCCGAACTCCTCTTCGAGCAGGTTGCGCAGGGGGAGGTTCTGCCAGAGGAAGAACTGGGGTGAGATTGACACACCAGTGCGTGAATCGACAATGCCTGGCATGGCAACGCCCATGCCCACGATCTTATCCGTGCTGACTCCGCAATTGGATATGGCCTGGTTGACGGCCTCGGATATCCGCTCTCTTATGGCGCTCTCGCTCAAACGGGTCCCCGTAGGCATCTCCACTGAGCCGATCACCTCGGCGTCAAGATCCGTCACTGCGGCTGTTATGCTCATGGGTGCAAGTTTCACAGCGACCACGAACCTGGCGCTCGGGTTGAACTCAACCATCACTGGCGGACGGCCCACCGACGGCTTGGCAGGATCCTGCTGAGCGTTTCCGATCTCCCGCACGAACCCCTCCTTCAGGAGCAGGCCGACAATACCAGACACAGTGGATCTGCCAAGTCCGGTCAGCCGCGCCACGTCGACGCGGGATATTGGGCCGAATTGCCTTATGGCGTTCACGGCCAGGGATATGTTAATGTCCTTGATGAGCTGCCTATCACCGGTTCTCAGAGTCCTGCCGTCCATCAGGTGCAGCACCTCTCTATCGCAGTTGAAGACTTGACCGCATCGATAACGCTTTCCAATGAACGAATGCCACATGGCAATCTACGCCTAACTTCGAGTTATACCGGCTGTTAGTGTAGTAGTGCATTTGTTCGTTCACTGACAGTACAAATTATTACGCCTATGCGTTCGGCACTGCTTCCGGCAATCCTTCTTCTCCAGAACAAAATGTTGCGCGACTGCCTCTCCGACCGGCCATCTGCGGCAGCGAGGTTCGTATCTGTCAAGGCACGTAACTTGAGCCCACCATCTCAACGGAGTATCATGGATTCAGCTGAATCGAGAGGAGCAGAACGCCGTTGTCACTCTTCAACAGCCCGAAGGATCGGCCCCGGGGTCCAAGATCCCCAGTTGCCCTTCTGATCATCATTCTGGCCATAGGCGCCGGGATCATTGCCTACACAAACGGCGATCCCAGGCGAACCCTGCAGTTGGAGGCCCCCTATGCACCTGGTGAGGCAAGTCGATTCGAAAGCCGCATCGAGGGAAGGCCCTTCGCCTCCTGGGAACTGCGGGTGGAGGCGGATGGCGAGGGCGCTGCCTTGGTATCCGACAAGCAGGGCGGCGATTTCCATGAACAAGCCACGGTATTCGTTGCTCCTGACTACCTCACCCCGGTGAGAACCGAGTTCATTAGGGATTCATCTGAGGGACGCGCAGCCTACACGGCCCTCTTTCACGAAAACGAGGTGGCTATCACCGCCTCTCTCCCATCCGGCGTGCAGGATAAGATGATCGCACCGCCGGCCCAGCCCTGCTTCGACCTTGAGCAGGCGCCCATGCTAATCCGAGCTATTCCATTCCGCCGGGGTTACAGGGCCACGTTCAACACGGTGATTAGCAGGCTCGGGATAACAGGAACCCTCACTGTGCATGTTGTTAAGAAGGAGACCATCTCTGTGCCCGCCGGGAGGTACACTGCATGGGCCGTGGAACTGAAGGGGACAGGTGTTACTGTGTGGGTAGGCGTTGATCCCCCACACCCAATCGTAAAGTATGTGGATAGGAAAGCAAACGCCGTGAGCGAGCTTACGCAGTTCATTCCAGGCAGTCACAATAGCGGCATCTGAGCCTCGGGAAATCGGCCGGACGCCATTCAGACGCTATCCATCGCACTGTAGATCATGATGAGGTGGACATATGCACGCGATTGTTGGCTGGTCGATCACAGTATTCGGCAGATGGGGCGCTCTGGGGCTATTCCTTGTGGCGTTCGCGGAGTCCAGTTTCTTCCCAGTTCCCCCAGATGTGTTGCTGTTTCCTCTGTGCCTTTCGCACCCTCGGCGTGCCCTGTGGTATGCCACTGTGACCACAGGAGCATCAGTGCTAGGAGCGGTTTTTGCGTATGCCGTGGGTGTAAGGGGCGGGAGACCCATGCTGCTCCGCTTCACGGATCGAAAAGGGCTTTCCCAAACTGAGACGTTGTTCAAGAAGTACGGCGGATGGGCAGTCGGCATTGCGGCGTTCACACCCATTCCCTTCAAGGTGTTCACCATAGCCTCTGGCATCTTCCGAGTGCGTATGGCCCCGTTCCTCATTGCATCGCTGATCGGGCGAGGTGCGCGCTTCTTCCTTGAGGCAGCGATGACCATCAGGTTCGGCTCTCGGGTGCGTGAGGTTATCGGGCCCTGGTTCGAGATCGCGACACTCGCGCTCTCGCTCCTGGCGGTGGCCGGCGCAGTAGCAGCAGCAGGCCTGCAGAAGCGGCGCTCATCCGGGACAGCCTGGCCGACAGGGAGCCGGGATGGGAACCGAGATGGGAACCGAGATGGGGACGCTGCGCGCCAGGCGCGGCAGCCCAGGCCCAGGCCTGGCGCCAGGCTATTTGGACGGGCACGTGCCGCATTGCTCGGACACGAGAAGCGATTCTGGGGCGAGTGGATGATCTATGCCATGGCGGGGCTCGTCTTTCTCTTTATCGTCACTGAGGAGTTGACGGAACTGGCCTGGTCGGGGCGGGTTCTAGTCCTCCGCAGTATCGACCTTGTGGGCCTTCGCCTCGCAGATGCCCTGCGCGGACTTGGGCCTGAGGCGGGTCGCCTACTCCGGGCAATCTCGGCGCTGGGCAGCCACAATGCGATCGCAGCAATGCTCTGCATGGCTATCGCATTGTTGCTGCTCCGAGCCAAGCATGAGAGGGCCATTGCCCTCACAGTGTGTGTATCAGGCGCTCTCGGGCTGTCTCTCTCCGGTTCTCTAGACCAACTCATGCGCGCCGCCGACATCGTTGGCCCTTCAGCACTTCGAGAGGCTCTGCTTGGAGTGGGCGCCGCCACCGCGCTCTGCTTCTACGGGATGGCGGCCCACATAGCAGCGAAGGCCATGGCCAGTTCGGGGCGTCGCGAGTTCCAGAGCCTCATTCGAGCCATTGCCGGGATCGTGGTCGCAGGCGTCACCATCGCCCAGGTGGGGCTCGGCGCGCGTCTTGCGTCGGAAGCCGCGATCAACCTGGCATCCGGCGGGATCTGGCTGCTTCTGTGCATACGCCTGCTGGGGTTGGCTGAGCGAGGACGGCCGCACAGGTAACGGGCGACCGTCGGCAGGCGGGCCGGCGGCCGACGACGCTGCTCATGATGCAGCCTGGCCTAGACCAGCGAACTCAAGTTGATCGCGAGATCAGCCGTGTACAGCCTGTCATCCACGAGGCTGCGCTTGCACTCACCCTCTACTGTTATCGTGGCGTTGACCTGCTGCTCAGAAGATGAGCCCGTCAAGCGCATTGTCGCAGTGAGTGTGTAACTCTTGCCTTCCTCGAGGGGCTCCACGCCCATGATCTTTAGAGACCCGCTGTGCTCAAACACGAACGCTGCGTTCTCCATCCGAATGTGCAGGATTGCTTTCGATTCGTAGTGCCTGTCGTCACAAGCGAGGTCGAAGGTGATCTCCGCTTGAACGTCGACTGGAGGCGCACTGTCGGATTGGGAAGATAGCCCCCTGGGAAGCTCCGAAAGGACAGTCGGACCGAGGCCGAGGCTGGGAACTGCCTCGACAGTCCATGTGCCGTCATTGGGGACTATGGTCACCTCTCCGAGATCAGTCGTAGCCGCCACGTTCGCATTCACGGATTTGGCGACGAATCCGGCCTTCGCCACCTTCAGCTGGTACGCACCAGGCTTCACGCCGGCTATTTCGAACTTTCCATCGTAATCGGTCATCACGGATCCGTATGAGCCCAGTGTCACTGCAGCTCCATACACCGGTTCGTTCTCGGCCATGATTCGCCCTGACACGTACACTCCGCCTCCTGCACACCCTGCCACGCCGATCATCGCCAGCAACAGCAGGCCCACTGAGGCGATCCTTCTGAGGTTCCTCCAGCACTTGCCCGAATTACTCATTACAGTACCTCCCACCAGAGAATCATTGAACAACGACCGCCGACGCAGTGCCGAACCGGCTGCCGGGTCAGGATCGTGGGCTGCCCCGTACTCTTCACGATGGGCGTCGCCCCCGTAAGTGTGCGACGCGGATTTGAAGAATCCTGCACGTTACGGAGAATATGCGGATAAAGGAGGAACCAGGCGATTACTCGCCCGGTTCCTCCTTTATCCGTTAGCCAGTGTTCAAGGCACGATGTCCCGAAGCTCGAATCCCCAACATTCAGGCAGGTCAGTTCAGAATCTCCGTATCGTCCATAAGCACTTCTGCAGGGCCAGCTATGTGGCGCTGTATGGACAGGTTGATCCTCACGCACATCTTCTCATGGAGTATAGAACGCCCGTTCTGCAGTTCGTCCCGCTCACACACTACTTCTATCGCCTGGAAAGCCACAGTATCAGTGGGCGCCACACCGGGCGCCTCGATGCAGCAGTCAACAGGAATTCTGGCGAACTTGTTGCGCACAACACCATTGACATCGGTCCATGTAACCAGCTTGCAGACGTGGGCATCGACGAGCACAAGGCCAGAGCAGATCTTGATGTTGTCGATTACTGGGAACTTCTGAATGCTGGGTTCCGTTCCCGACTTCAGAGGTGGGCACAGCTGGATGTCGCTCACTACGAGCTCCTCGCACCGAACGCACGCAACGATCACATCCATGCCTTCTTGGAGCAACTGCTCCAGAGTGGGCGCGGGCGGAGCAGTGGGTGCAGCAGCGTTCACGGCAACGGAACCAAAGCCCAGAACCGCCGTTAGGGCGAGCATGAGTAGTACGCGGAGTGCACGCTTACGCATTGTGAGTACTAACCTCCTCCATTTTGGGGTTGCCACACATTATGTGGACACTCCCCTGCTCGCCCCCTGCTACTTGTCACGATTTACCGCGTCTTTAGCACGCGTGTCCATTCTCACGATTCGACCCGTCATTTTGTGCGTGATGCACGCTTTCAATGCACTGTGCACCGTAGTCTCTCGCACATGCACAAGCCCTCATACACACGCAATACCCAGCGGTGTATCAAATAGTGTATACTCGTACCGTGCTGCGAGTCAGCATCAGTTCCGTTCTCTAGTTGACACAATGACGATTCAGAGCGGTGATGAATCCTTGAGATCTAGCGGCCTCCAGAGGCAGATGCAGTTAACAATGATACTGGCGGTTGCACTCACTCTGCATGTTGTGGAGTCGCTGTTCCCACCTTTGCCGGTCCCTGGAGCGAAGATCGGGCTTGCTAACATCGCTAGCCTGGTGGCCCTTCGCTACCTGGGTTTCGGTGCGGCAATCGGCATCAGTGCAGCTCGAAGCATACTGGGGAGCATGCTCGGCGGCAAATTCTGGGGGCTGGGGTTCTGGATGAGTCTATCCGGGGCCACTCTGAGCGCCACAGCGATGGGGATTGCATTGCGGGTGCTGCCCAAGGGATGCTCATCGGTGTGGGCGAGCGTTATCGGGTCAATAGTCCATGCCAGCTGCCAGCTGGCAATCGCCATTATCGCGCTGCAGCAGCCAGGATTGCTCATCGGCGCGCCGGTCCTTATGGGCCTTTCGATAGTAACAGGGGTGTTCATCGGAATAGCCTGCGACAGCCTAGATGGCGCAGTGCGGCAATATGTGCGTTCAAGGAACAGAAGGTGAGGCAGATGAGGAAACGGGAGCGAATACTCATACTAGTGTTGCTCGCAATAGGCATAGCTCTGATCATGTTTGGAGGGGCGCACGGGGGGCGCACGGTCGAGGGCACGACACTCAGAGTAGTCTCCATAGGCGAAGAACGTGATCGCGTAGTGTCGACATTGACACTGTCCGGGACCCTGAAGAAGACAATCCCAGTGAAAGGCCCCCTGGGGACGACAATCGTGGAGGTGGACGGGACCAGAGCGCGGGTATTATCATCACCCTGCCCCGACAAGATATGTGTGAAAATGGGCTGGCTTGAACAGGTTGGAGACTACAGCGCGTGCCTGCCAAATCGAGTGCTGATAGAGATGGTGGACAAGTAGGCTCAGCCGCTGGCTCTACCCCTGGCTTCTACTCCCCGCACTACTCCTCGCTCATCACGTGTGTCCTCAATCGAGGCACGACAAGGCTCACTTCGCCGGACAGCCCCACCGAGGATCCGGGATCGAACTGGTCCACCACCCATGGGGTGCTGCCGAACGGGACTTCCACAGTGTAGCGCAGTTTGTGCCCTAGGAAAGCTGCGCCCGCGATTCTTCCTGGGAGCACGTTGGCATCCTCTGTTGGAAGCGGTTCACCCACAGAGCATAGCTGCACTGATTCTGGCCTCACGCCGATAACCACGGTCTGCCCCGCCCTGATCGGCCTCGTGAGCCCAGTCGCCACGACCTCCGCCGATGCGCACTGCATCGCGGCCACGCTGCCGGAGACCTCAGTCACCAGAGCGGGCGCCAGGTTGATTGTGCCCACGAATTCCGCCACGAACCGATTGGCGGGGTGGTAGTACACCTCATCAGGCGGACCTGCCTGCTGAATCCGGCCTTCGCTCATCACGACTACCTCATCGGAGAGTGCGAACGCCTCCTCCTGATCGTGGGTTACGTATATCGCGGTAATGCCGGTTCTCCTCTGGATCCGGTGAAGCTCCATCCTCACACTCTCCCGAAGCTTTGCATCTAGGTTCGACAGCGGCTCATCTAGGAGAAGCGCATCGGGCTCAACGATGAGCGCTCTGGCCAGAGCCACTCTCTGCTGCTGGCCACCGGAGAGCTGCCCCGGAAACCTATCTCCCATTCCGTCCAACTCCACGAGTTCGAGAGCCGCGCGCACCCGCCGCTTCCTCTCGTCCGCGCGAATCCCCCTCACCAGGAGGCCATAGCCTACATTCTCTGCCACCGTCATATGGGGGAACAGAGCGTACTCCTGAAAAACCATGGCAGTGTTCCGCCTGTAGGCAGGAACATCAGTGATGTCTCGGTCTCCAATTGATATGCGTCCATGGTCGGGCTCTTGGAAGCCTGCTATCATCCTGAGGGTAGTGGTCTTCCCGCAGCCCGAAGGGCCGAGAAAGGTCGTCATGGTCCCCGGCTTTATGTCGAGGTGCAGGTCACGGACTACATGGTTCTTGCCGAACCACTTGTCGAGCCCCGCTAGCTTCACACTCGCTCCAGCACGTCCATCGGCCATCTGCCTTCACCCCTTACGCATTTGGATGCTCAGATTTCGAAGAGTTTCACCTTGCCGCCAAGGGCGAACCTGAAAAATAACAGAGTCAGGGCGATTATGCCGACGACTGCGACTCCTAGAGAGCTAGCCTCGCCCCAGTATCCGTGATCGGCCAAGTTGATAATGGACACAGAAGCAAGTCGCCACTGGGGAGATATCAGGAAGATCGGTCCGCTCACAGCGTTCATCGCCTTAATGAACGTGTAGATGAAACTCACGGTGAATGCCGACCGCAGGAGCGGCAGCATCACATAGCGGAACGACTTGATGGTGTCGGCCCCGAGATTGGTGGACGCTTCCTCTATCGATCTGTCCAGCTGCTTGATCGAGCTTACCGTGGTCCGATAGCCCACGGTCATGTATCGGAACACCATCAGTATCACGATTATCGCCGCAGTGTTTGTGAGAGCCAACGGGGGCGTGTTGAACGATAGGACATAACCGATTCCCAGCACTGTGCCGGGCACCGCGGCCGGTATAACCGCCATGAGATCAAGGGCGCCTGCGCCGATGGGTTTCTTCACATTCACCATGTAGCCGAGCAACACCGCGAAGAGCGCGGTGAAGGCTGCAGCAGCAGCCGAGAGCATGAAACTGTTCTTCAGTTCAACCCCATGCAGCACAGCCGTTACGAAATGGTAGGAGGTGAAGCTGAAGTTGGCGCCCCACGTCTTCGTGAAAGCGCACACCAGGAGCACTCCGTACACCGAGACTACCACCAGCGATGTAATCAGGCATGCCGCAAACAGGCTCCACCTGACCATGGGCGAATGGCCCTTCTTCTCCAGGTTTGTGGGCTTCCCTGTAACGGTGACGAATGACCTGCGCTCAAGGATGTTTCTCTGGACGAAGAAGACCATCAATGCAGGCGCCAGCAGCACGCCGGAAAGAACGGCCGCCCCCTGCGGGCTCCAGTTCGTGATGAGTTCCAGGTAAGCCTCAGTGGCCAGGACTGTGTAATCACCAGCAATGAGCATAGGATTCCCAAAATCCGCTAGAGCCTGACTCGTCACGAGAAGAGCCGCGGAAGCCAGCCCGGGCGTAGCAAGGGGTAGGACAATGTCTTTGAACACGCGCCACCGCGATGCCCCGAGGTTAGTAGCGGCAAGCTCCAGATTCGCACTGATCGACCTGAGCACCGAGGATGTCGCGAGGAACGCAGTTGGGAAGAACGCGAAGGTCTGAACCGCCCACAGGCCTTTCCAGCTGTAAATGTCGGGGCGCATGTGCAGGAGTGTCCAGCTTATGAAGCCGCGTCTGCCGAAGAGGAGGATGAACGCCAGGCCAGTGATGAACGGGGGTGTCATGATCGGAAGGATGGCTATGGTCTTGAAAAACCTCGAGCCTGGAACGTTCGCCCTGTTCACTGCGTAGGCGTACAGAAACCCCAGGGCAGTCGCTGATAGCGTGGATATGGCAGCCATGAACAGGCTGTTGCGCGTGGCCTTCAGGAACCTGGGGTTCTGGAAGTAGGCTGCCCAGTTCGCCCAGCTTGGAAGCGACAGCACCTTCAGTATCGGCCACACCACGAACAGCAAGAGCAACATCGCTGATGCTAGGATCATTGCAGCGAGGAGGGGCTCCCCCCGCATTCTCCTCAGGTCCCTCGACACAGGGTTACTGCGCATGGAACCACCCCCTCATCTACAGGCTTTCTGCTTGAAACCCGCCTGCAATACGTGGTTACCGACCGATGGCCTTAGCCCACTTGTCCAGAAGGGCGGCCTTGTCGCTCGCAGCCTTGATCACATTGAAGCCCTCGAATATGTTCAGCTCTGCAAGTGGCTTGACCCCTCCCGGAAGCTCCACGTCGGCCCTTGTGGGGATCCTCATCGTCAAGTCGGTATGAAGCTGCTGCGCCTGCTCACCAAGGACGAAGTCGATGAACTTCTTCGCGTTCGCAGTATTGGGACCGTTCTTGATGATCGATACTGATCCGATCTCCCAGCCGGCGTCCGGCGGCACAATGATGTCCACATTGAACCCGGCCTTCTGCATGAGGAGCTGGTCGTGGATGAAGTTGATGCCAATCACGAACTCGCCGGTGGCGACGAACTGCGCCGGGGCGAGGCCCTTCTTGGTGTAGTGGTTGATGTTCTTATCGAGAGCCTTGAAGAATGCCCAGGCAGCATCCTCTCCGTACTTCTGCACGTAGGACGCGAGGAACGTGTAGCCGGTGCTCGAGAGGGCCGGGCCTGGCATGACGATCTCGCCTTTGAACTCCGGCCGGAGCAGGTCGGACCAGGTTTTCGGCATCGGGATGCCCTTCGGCGCAAACTCCGCCGCGAATCTGTCCTTGTTCACGATTATCGCCTCAGGGCCAAGGTACAGGCCGGTCCAGTAGCCGTCTCTGTCTTTGAACGCCTTCGAGATGGCATCGGCTGAAGGAGAGGCGTATGGCGCGAGCAAGCCCTTCATCTTCATGGCCTCGTGATTCTCAGCTCCCGCTCCCAGGAAGATGTCGGCCTGAGGAGCTGTAGCCTCGGCCTCAACCCTCGCCACGGCCTGCCCGGTAGCAAGCGCCAGGTACTTGACCTTCACCCCAGTCTGCTTCTCGAATAAGGCGAACAGCCGCTTGGCCTCGTTCTCGTGGAAGGTGAAATACACTACTAGCTCCTTGGGATCTGGAGCTGCGAAAGATGGGGCAACCATCCCCACGAGCAACGCCGCTAGAACCAGCAACAGTGCCAATCGCTTCTTCATGGATGTGCACCTCCTGAGATTATTCGCTGCCGCATATGACAAGCAAATGCCGTGCCAGCCATGGGCAACTGCCGCATGAGAAGGCACAGCATGGCGCTATCCATCCCACCTGCACTAAGATGGTGCACTCCCCGAGTGCCTCAGTGCTCCAACTTGGTGCACATGCTCCGCGCTACTCTCTCTCGATGCCAAGCTCCGCGATCTTGCGCCTGAGCGTGTTCCTGTGTATCCCGAGAGTTTCAGCCGATCGGCTCTGGTTCCACTCACATGCCTCCAGAACCCTCAAGATGTGTTCCCTCTCCACAGTCCTGATCGATGAACCCTCGGAGATCGGCTGCGGATCGAGGGGCGCCTGTCCGCCCCTCACACTCTCAGGCAACATCGCCAGTGTGATCAACTGCCCATCGCCGAGGAGGACGGCATGCTCTATAGCGTTGCGGAACTCCCGGACGTTGCCGGGCCATTCATGCCTCCTGAGCGCATCCATGGCCTGCTCGTCGGCGCCGCGAAAATCCCGCTTGAACTGCCGGTTGAATAGCTCCAGGAAGTATTGGAGTGCAGTGGGCAGGTCCTCGCGCCTGTCCCGGAGGGGAGGCAGGCATATCGTCACTGTGTTCAGCCGGTAGAACAGGTCAGCGCGGAACCTCCGTTCTCTCACCGCTGAGCCTAGGTCTCTGTTCGTGGCTGCGATGATCCTGACGTCCACCTTTATGGTGTCGGTCCCTCCCACCCTCTCGAATTCCCCATCCTGCAGAACGCGGAGTAGTTTCGCCTGCATCGCAGGGCTCATATCGCCCACCTCATCGAGAAACAGCGCGCCTCCGTCGGCGAGTTCGAATCGGCCGAGCTTTCGGGCCCCTGCGCCGGTGAAAGCTCCTTTCTCGTACCCGAACAGCTCGCTCTCGAGGAGTGTCTCTGGAACTGCAGCACAGTTCATCTTGATAAACGGCCCATCCGATCGGGGGCTGTTCTCGTGGAGCATGTGGGCCACAAGCTCTTTCCCAGTGCCGGATTCGCCGGTCACCAGTACAGTCACATCGTACTGCGCGAGTTTCAAAGCCTTTGAGTATGCCTCCACCATGGGCATGCATGTCCACTGAATCCCCGCAAAACGGGCGGTGTCTCCACGGCCGGCTGCAGGGCCAGTCCCCTCCCCCGTTCCCGCTCTTGCGTCCAGGCCGCGATGGATAACCTGCACCAGTTCGTCTACATCAAAAGGCTTGGTGATGTAATCGTAGGCTCCTGCCCTGAGGGCATCCACTGCAGTCCGTATGGTTCCATATGCGGTCATCATGATTATGACCGCATTCGGCTGGCCCGCAACGATATCCGGAATGACCTCAAGGCCTGTCCGCCCCGCCATCTTCATGTCGAGGAGCACGACATCATATGAGCGCCTTTCTAGGGCTGCTATGGCGAGAAATGCGTCGGCGGCCGCATCCACCTCAAAGCCCTTCTCCGCCAGGATCACCTTCAGCACAGTTCTGAGGCTCGCATCATCGTCCACCGCAAGCACACTGACTCTCTGACCGGTCATGGCAGGCCCACCTCCGCGCCGCCGCCGCTCCTCACTGGCAGCAAGATCTCAAACCTCGCCCCTCTTCCATTGGCCAGGGGGCTTTGCGCCCTGATTGTTCCGCCATGCTCCTCCACCACTTGCCGCACAATAGCAAGGCCCAGCCCCGTCCCTCTGCTTCTAGTAGTGTAAAGGGGCTCGAACACCCTCTCAAGGTTCTCGCGGGAGATGCCTGGACCCGTGTCGTCGAAGGCAATTGCTATCGCAGCGCGCTGCTGGTCATGGCATATCTTCACGGATATTACGTCCTGCCCGACTGGAAGTGCAGGATCACCCGTTCTGCGCCACTCGACAATCGCGTCGATTGCGTTAAGTCCCACGTTAAGGAATGCCTGGTGAAGCCGATCAGGATCAAGGAACGACATGGGGACCTCCGACCTTGAGAACTCCACCCCGATTCCTTCCGACGCGGCTCTGAGCTCTATGAGCCTCACCGTATCGGCCAAGACCAGAGACGGGTCCGTGTAGGCGACCTCCGCCTGTCTGGGCTGGGCAAACTCCAGCAGCTGCCGGACCAGGGCGTTCAGGCGCTCGGATTCCTTGATCATTATCGCTGTCAGCTCAGCCGTCTCAGGCTGTGCAGCCTTGGACTGAATGTACCTGGCGCAGGATATTATGGAACCCAGCGGATTCCTCACTTCGTGTGCTATCGATGCGGATATCTGACCCAGTTCGGCCAGGCGCCTGACCCGGTAGGCTTCCTTCTGCTGCTCAGAGTAGACCGCAAGGCTCGCCGCCATTGAGTTGAAGTGGCCTGCAAGCGCCTCCAGCTCATCGCCGGTGTTCACCCGAATTCTGGTGGAGAAGTCGCCTGAAGCGATTCGGTGCGAGGCCTCCGTCATTTCCCCGATCGGTTTGGTGACAGTGGTAGCCAGAATGTAGATGCCCGCAATCCCAAGGGCGAGAGCCCCCATGGTCATCAGAGCTGCCTGCACCGTTGCCTGTCTAACAGCCTGGACAACGTTTGTCATGTCCATACCCAGCTCCACAGCGCCTACCATACTTCGGAAGAGGTAGATGGGGACCATCACCCGGTACACTCTGGCGCCATCAGGGACCGAGTGTATGGTGTCCTGCGGCCGTCCTGTCTGCATGACTGTAGCCAGCATAGGATCGTCAGCAGGCGCATCCCACTCAGAGAATACGTCCATATCCGGAGAAGATGGATCCTCGAGAAGGTCCGCCCAGGTAAGGAAGCGGCCCTTCTGTCCATGAATCCGCATGTATGATAGCCCTCGTGATGCACGGGCCTGTTCAACTATGCGCGAGATCCCAGAGTCAGTGACAATGGAGTTCTCTATGGCAAGCGCGTAGGCCTGAGCTAGAGCCACGCCGTCCTTGCGCATCTGGTCCATGATGCGACGCGTCTCCCTCAGGATTCCGAAATAGCAGTTGGCCGCCATGATCACGGCGAGGAAAAGCGCAGCGTACACCGCAAATCTATCGGCGAGTCGCGTCCGCTTCACAGGGTCGGCCCCCTTCCGTCGTGACGCGTATTCGACGGTTGGCTAGGGATCACCTGTTGGCCGAGGTCGCCGGCATGGTGGTGATTGGGCATGGGGATGTCACAGGTGCGGAGGGCTGCAGTGTGCGTGAGGGAAGCGGAATAGTCGGAGACGCCGGGGATGAAGTGGGCGAGGTGAGGGGTCCTCGCCGCGAACGGAGTTGCTGTAGCTTTGGAACGCGCTAGTTTCGGCCTGTCACTTGCCACCCTTGTCACGCCATTGCTTATGCGACTCTTCCAGGCGGCGCTTCTCTTCGTCCTGTTGCTGCTGGGCACGGAGTCTCCTCTCACGCAACCACTGTTCGGATCTCTCCGCGGCCTTGAGCTTCATCTCGTTGAACTGCTCCGCCGTGGTCATGATCCCCTCTCTTATCTCCTTTGAGATGCACTCGATCTCCAAAGGAAACTGCTCCTTGAGCGAGTGGTGCACCATGGCCTCAGCCCATGCATGAGGGCCTCCACGCTCGACGAAGCTCTCGATCACCATGAGCTTGCCTATGTACATGCGGTCTTCCCATGCGGTTTCGGCAAGCCGGTCACGGACGAATCGAGTCTTGATATCGTCCCAGTTGTCGCTGCTCATAATGGCTATCACCTCCTTCTTACCATGCCATTCGCCCATCCGATCTTGGCGCTGCCCGCTGATGCGAGTCCCGCCTTCAAGGTAATTGTACGACGCTGATCTCCGGATTCCTGCACATTCCTCGCCCGCCGCCACAGCCGCAGAAACAAATCTGCGGTTCCTGAGATTCCGGTCTCGCAGGCGGTCAATGCCTACCAAACCGGCATCGTCGCACGCTGAATGCCACTCAATTCGACATTGACCACGAGGTCAGTGTCCATTTCGTCGACACTAACGGTCCGGCTCCCGCTGTCGAGGTTCACGTGAACTGCATCGCGCGCCCGACCCATCCCTGAAAACGCGTCTACCTGCGAGTCAACCGCACCACATTATGTCATGATCTCACCTTCTCACGCTCCCCATCGCCGATCCCGCCTGGACGCACGTTCGGAGAGCCTCAATGCTGGATCTGTCGACACTGCGCGCGTTTCAACGTCGATTCCATCGACATTGAGCTCGTCTCACTGCTGGATTCGTCGACATCATCGCCCCAGGACTCGGTCGCGCCAGTCGCGCCTCGACAGGCAGCGCGGGCGACCAACTCGGGAGCCCCATATGCGGCTGCAGCTTGCTGATTGCATCGCTCCAATAACCCACAAAGATGAAGACTTGAGTCAGTTCAGGCCGCAGCCCGTCGGCGAGTTGATCATACCGGAGAAAGAAGCCAAGAAGTGCAGCCTAACATTCCGCTTTGAACGCGACGGCAATTTCACCGGCGGTTTCTGCCGTGCAGCCGAATGCTCCCGGCGGAGGGGCCTGCGGGCATGCTGGTTCGCGACACGGGAATCAGCGATCAGGTGCAGGAGGTATTGATCCAGCCGGCTAGAAGTATCTTAGGTAAGCACACTGTCTCAGCCGAAGGGAGACACCTTTGATGACGGAGTCACCCATTTTGGATCTCACAGCTGCTGATGAGATCCTGGCCATGGTAGGTACATCAGACCCCAAACGGGGCATCCCTTTGATTGCCAAGGACAGCTTGGTTCAAAGGCGTATCGCTGCCGCAGTGGCGGGGTTACGAACTGGCCACCGTATAGTTCATGGCGATGCGAGAGACCTGGGGTTTCTGGAGTCCGAAAGCGTTCATCTGGTTGTGACCTCTCCGCCATACTGGGATCTAAAGAATTATCCTGACTGTGATGGTCAGTTGGGGAATGTAGATGACTATCTAGCGTTCCTTTCCGGACTGGAGCAGGTGTGGCGTGAGTGCTGCCGAGTTCTGGTGAAGGGTGGGCGTCTGGTGATCGTCGTAGGCGATGTATGCCGGTCTCGACGGCGCCATGGGCGACATTATGTAGTGCCCCTACATGCCTCCATACAGACCCAATGTATGGACATCGGGTTTGACAATCTTGCCCCGATACTCTGGTACAAGATCGCCAACGCAAACTACGAAATAGAGAATGGTTCGTCTTTCCTTGGTAAGCCGTATGAACCTAACGCTGTAATCAAGAACGATGTAGAGTACATTCTTATGCAGCGCAAACCCGGCGCCTATCGCACGCCAAGCCTTCAGGCCCGTATCCTGAGTGTCATTGGCAATGAGGAATACCAGACATGGTTCCGGCAGATCTGGTCAGATGTTCCCGGCGCCTCAACGCGAAAGCACCCCGCTCCATATCCCGAGGAGCTAGCATATCGTCTGATCAGGATGTTCAGTTTCGTCGGCGACACAGTTCTCGACCCGTTTGCCGGAACCGGCACCACCTGCGTAGCCGCCTCAAGGGCTGGCAGACATAGTATAGGCGTTGAGCTAGAACACGATTTCGTCAAGATGGCCGTCCGTCGTTGCGCCCAAGCGGGACTGCACTTGGTGGATACTCCAGACGGCATCTCTCATCAACAGACAATGTTCGGCGACGAGGCGCCCAACGAAGGTGATCACCAATGCAAGCTAGCAACGAACTCATAGATGCAATCCGGTCTTACTGGAGCATCAGGCTCCTGCAAGGCGACCGCCAGGGAGCGAATGGCGACAAGGATTCCGGGGAACGCCGATCCGTCACAGGTGGGCAGCATATGGATGCCATTGTGGATCTGATCTGCCAACGCCTCCGTGACGAGGGCGTTCCTGATGCCTGCATATACCGCAGCAGTGCCATGGAGCTACCTGGATACTATCGGCCTGAGAAGAAGTGGGATCTTCTGGTCGTTCGCAATTCCGCCTTGGCCTGCGCGGTTGAACTGAAGTCTCAGGCTGGACCGTCTTTCGGGAACAACTTCAACAATCGTGTCGAAGAAGCAATAGGCAATGCTCAGGACCTTTGGACGGCATTCAGAGAGGGCCGTTTCGGGCTGGCAAGAGCGCCATGGCTGGGCTATCTGTTCCTTCTGGAGGACTGCGACCAATCGTCCAGCCCTGTCAAGGTAAGTGAACCTCATTTCGCAGTCGACCCCGTTTTTGTGGATGCCTCCTACAAACAGCGATACGAGCTTCTGTGCAAACGATTGGTCCTAGAACGACTGTACAATGGAGCTTGTTTCATAACTTCAACCAGAGACCCCGAGAACCCCACAGTCACTCAGCCCAACCCGGATTTGAGCTTCCAGAGATTCGTTGATCACCTCATTGGCCACGTGAAGTGCTTCATGGCATGATTTCGGCCTGCGAGCCGCAGACAACCTATTCCGACCTCCGGCGATGGCTCAAGAGGAAGAATTGACCAGACACATGAAGACGAAAACTCGTCACTCTGTGCTAGACCATGTCTTCACGGGCGCCATAGTGGATGCGGCAAACCCGGAGCGTCGTGGATTCTCATGTGTTCGGGATCGGGTGTCGATTGAAACTTGTAGATTCCCCTCACAGATGTGCCCACGCTAGTGTCGCGCCCCGCTCGGGCGCGTAGGTTGAAACTGCACTATCCTGGCCACTGTACCATACAGGAACCGCTCCACCTCCGCATCGACTATGGAGGCAAGCAGGAGCCAGCCGGGAGAAGATGAGGAAAACACGGAAGACTCGCAGGAAGAATCATGAAGGGGTCGAAACAGGCCAACGTTAATACACATGTCAGACAGGCCCCAAGAAAAACCAAGCCGCGCGAGCGCCTCCATTACGCGAAGTATCGGGTGATCATATGAACCCGCCGCAACGACTCGCGCGGCAGCTCACATCCACATATCACACCACCGATCCACGCCAGCTCATTGAACTGCTAGACGTCCCTCACATCGAAATCGTGCTGCCGGCGCCCATGCATGGCTTTGTCTCAATTGTCATATGCGCGTGCACATTAGCTTGGCCATGCTCTTTTGCACGATCCTGCTAGGCACTATCTGATCGTGGAGAGCACGTTCATCTCGCCTGGCCGCTGTGAACGGGAAGCGGACAGGTTCGCGCATGCGTTGCTTGGAGTTGCATGCGATCACAGGAATCCCCAATGACCGCCGCTAGGCTTCCGTGGAGGCGATGGAGACTAGGTTGTCGGGACTAGGAGCCTGAGAAACTGCGTTAGCAACTCGCAGTCTGCGCACGCGACAATGAGAGAGCGAACGCCTACGAAATAGCCAAGGAGTGACGGGCTGATGAGTACAGTGTTCTGGTTGCTGAGTCTTTTCGGTCTATATGTCGCCATCGCCAACATCATCGGTAAGGCAATGCCTGCTCCGAGAATGCGCCGCCGTGGATTCGCCCGGTTGGTGCTTCCGGCCGCGCTCCTCTGTCTGTTCATTGCATTGGGGCTCAGCCTCGAAGCAGATAGTACAGCGGCTCACGCTAAGCAGCTCCTGGCGAACCCTCCCACCTCAAACTACGTCGACCACTCGAATCAACTGAAGAAGGCATCCACTTCAGTCGGCGGGCGGCTCAAGAAGGAATTACTTGCAGAGATCAAACGGCTGCAACCATTTGTTGACCAAGAACGGATCGCTCTGCTTATCGCAGAGGCTGAGCAGCTGGCCGCAGTTGACAACAGCATGCCTGCCGATGAACTTCCCAAACGCATTAAGCGCATCGAAGAGATCGCCGCCAGCGTTCCAAAGGGAGCAGACAGTGATGCATGCGACCGCCTGGTTGCAGTGGTTATGGAAGCTCACGACCGCCCAATCATGGCCGCTGCCAAAGCGAGGTTCGGCCTCAAACCCAGTTGGGATAGGGATACATCCGCGACTGAGCAGGAGTTGGCATCCCTACAGGACCAGTTGCTCCTGGATCACAACACCGTGGAATTGCAGAACGAGGTAGACCGTATCGCGCGCGACAAGATGGCTGCTCGACTGAAGCACGAGGAGCAGCTGGCAGCTGAGAAGCGAAAGGCGCTTCTTGCCTCATCCAGACAGTCATATGGGGAACTACTTCGGCGACCCGAAGACTTCGTGGGCAAGACGACAAGACGGCAGGGCGAGGTTCTGCAGGACACGGGGGACGGTACCTACAGAGTCGCAACGAGCAAGGGGTATTTCGGTTCCTACGTTGACGATGACATGCTCATCCTCATATCTCAGGATGGCGAGGCTGCGGAAACCCGCCTTGTGGAGGGCGATGTGGTTGACTTTGCCGGGACTATCATGATCCCTACTTCGTACAGGACCATTCTTGGTGCAACTCGCACCGTTCCCACCGTATCTGTCGAATGGCTTCAGCTGGTCAGGTCTCGGCGCTAGAACACAGGCCAGCGTCTACCAAGGAAGTGAGACCGTGCCACAGATGGCCTTCCGCTTCCTCGCCTGGGCACCCTTGGGGATGGCAGCACTCGGGTTCGGATGGTAGACGCAGGGAGTGGACTACTGAAGCCCGACTGAACAAGGGAGAGTAAATCGGAGGTGTCCATGGTGAAACGTATCGCCTTGCTGCTTGTTTGCCTAATAGGCCTCTCTGTGTTCTTGGGCCCTGCGAGGGCAGCCCTATCGCCGCGCACGCACATCATCAACAACCTGCAGGACTACCTCAGCATTGAGAAGTTTGGGTTCGCCGGGTCTTCCGAGCTGAGCGTGAACGCAACAGTGAAGAATGCAGGCCCGCAGTCCATCGAAGCCTATTCTCTTAGCTTCATCTTCTTCGACTACTTCAACGAGAAATGTGAGGCATTCAGCGGCTACAGCACCAGCAAGATCATGCCTGACAAGGCCGAGTCCGCCTCATGGATGCAATCGTACATCCGCAGCTCCCCTCTCACTGCCTTCGTGTGGGTACGGGCAATACGTCTGGGCGACGACACGGTGCTTGTGGCGAACACAGATGAAGTGGCCTCTAGGATGAGTGAAGTGATCAAGGCTCCCGTATCTCCTCAGGACCTAATGAGCACCGCTAAGTAGGCGAGTCGTACAGACACGGGTGTGGAGTACATGGAGGTGACGTGGCGCCACCGCACGACTGCCACAGGGTTCACCGGGCTTCGGCACATCGCAAGACACCTCACGCGCTGGCACTCGAGCGACATTGGGTAGGGGCCACAAGATCGCGCAGAAACGCAGAGAGACAAAAGGGAACGCATCCCAAAGGAGGTTTTGCTGTGAACCGTTCTAGGATTGTGGTGTTGCTTATCGGGTTACTTCTCGTCGGATCGGTATCGATAGCAGCAGCCGAGCCCAAGAAGATCCCCGGATGGGCCGATGCGATGCAGGACATGGAGGTGTTCAAGGGCGCACTCAGTAAGGCATTGGGTGATGAGACGGTCCTACTCACCTATTTGCCTGGTTATGGCGTAGTATTCGTGTTCGCCACCTATCACGACGACATCTCGTTAGTGCAAAGACAAATAGAACGCGCATTGCGATTCATCGTACCCGCAGTCAGCTTAGTGCCTTCAGGCCAGAAGCTTGTCATAGCAGGTCGCTACGATTCGTCCCGCTTTGACTCCGTTTGGGAGCTCATGTACGTATCCACCCCCACTTCCAGCGGTGATCCAAACACGTGGACCATATACATCAACAGGCTCAGCGACTGATCCCACTCAAGAAAGTGTGAAACTGGGGGGAATCATTGTGAAGTTGGCTTCTGGCATCATCTCTCTGCTCTTTGGCTTTGCAGTGTTGTTCCAGTCTCTTCTAGTAGGGGTTGGCGGCACTATCGTTGGCGAAACGTCGGCCAGTCAGGGAGGCTCAGTTGGGGCGCTAGTGGCCTTGCTCCTCATGATCGGCGGCGCTTTTGCTTTTCAGGTTCCTAAGGTTGCTATGGTCTTTACGGGACTATCAGGCCTTCTCGGGCTCGCGGCAGGCAGTACCACGGTGTTCAAGGATATGACTGTCTGGGGAGTAGTCGGTGTGATTCTCACGGTCATCAATTACTTCAACTCGCGTAAGCCCAAGCGAGTACAACAGCCGCCATAATCTGCGTTAGTGTCTCAGGTAGTGGTGTAAATCCAGCGGGAGGATCCTGAGCGTATTGACAGGGACAGCCGCCATGTGGTTCTCTTCGGGTGTAATGCAAATACAATCCGAGGGGGTAACCACGATGGCAGCTGCCAAGAGAAATGTCTGACGATACGATATTGGTTCCCACAAATCGGTAACAAGGAATCAACACGGGAATTTGGACGCCGTAACCTGGAAATAGTGCAGGAAATACATTCTTTGGGCCCATTGGACAGAGGCTTGGGGCCTGGAGTGGGGTTCGCG